>NZ_JADBUE010000001.1:0-8881 GCF_020245805.1 Microcystis sp. M179S2
AATTTTGCCTCAAACCCTGTCTGCGTAAAGATTTCAGGAGTTTGTACCCAGTAGTTTATTAGTATTACATTGCTTTAACTCAGGCTCTGTAAGACTTTGAGCCATAGCTAGTATATTTATACGGGGGAAGTTCAGTAATAATGGGAAAATCCTCAGAGTGAGGAACTCGCATGAAACCAGCATCCCTGATTCAACTAACCGATAGTCTGAAAGCCCTTTATATCAAAACTGCCCAAAAGCTGAAAGGCAGTGACCGACGACAATTTATGGCAGAAGTGGTGCGCTCATTAGGGATTGGAGGGCAAACCTTTGCCGAACGAGAATTGGGCTGGAATCGGCGAACAATCCGCAAAGGGATGGGGGAATTGACCAGTGGACAAGCACTCGAAGATGGTTATCATCGCAGTGGACGCAAGCGAGTAGAAGAAAAATTACCTAATTTGCTCGAAGACATACGAGCCTTGGTAGAACCCCAGGCACAGACCGATCCTAGTTTCAAAAGCACCCGTTTATACAGCCGGATAAGTGCATCGGAAGTGCGTCGTCAATTGATAGAGCAGAAAGGCTACCATCCGGAGGAATTACCCAGTGAGGAGACAATTCGTTGCCGATTAAACGAGATGGGATATAGATTAAAACGAGTAGTCAAGGCGAAACCGCAAAAGAAAATACCGGAAACGGATGCCATCTTTGAGCAAATCCACTCGGTTAATCAACAGGCCGATGCTGACCCGCAGACCTTACGTATCTCAATGGATGCCAAAGTAGCGGTCAAAGTTGGAGAGTTTGACCGAGGAGGCAAAACGCGAGTGACCACTATTGCCTTAGATCATGATTTTGATGCGAGCACCACCCTCACCCCCTATGGTATTTTCCTCCCCGAATACAATGAACTGTACTTGTTCTTTGTCAGCTCTAAACTGACCGCAGATTGTATTGTGGATTTATTGGAGCATTGGTGGGCGATGGTAAAAGACCGCTTTGGCCACATTCACAAATTGGTGATTAACCAAGACAATGGGCCGGAGAACCATTCTCGTCGTACTCAGTTTATGAACCGGATGGTAGCCTTTGCCCAGCAGTCGCAATTGAACATTGAGTTAGCCTACTATCCCCCCTATCACAGCAAGTACAATCCAGTAGAACGTACCTTTGGCTGGCTGGAGCAGCATTGGAAGGGGAGTTTACTCGATAGTGTGGAAACGGTGCTTCACTTTGCCGAAACCCTTACCTTCAAAGGAAAAAATCCGGTCGTCAAGCTCATTGAGAAGGTTTACCACACTGGGGTAAAGTTGATTCAGAAGGCAATGGCAGAGTTGGAAAAACAGATTAATCGACTTCCCCATTTGCCAAAGTGGTTTGTGGAAATCCCTTATCAAACCACTTGACTATTGGATCATCTTTTTTATGGAGTTCTCTTAAACAATTAAAAGGAGCCGAATGCTTTGTCTCCTATTGTCGTGAAATCGGACGCTTATTTTGGAATCAACCCGATTTTCTTCAGGACTATCAATATCGCTTTGTTAGTATTAAAAATATCAGTATGTCTAAAACAACCACGAGCAGCCGTAAATCCTCTCAAAAAAGTGAGATTCACGATCAACCAGAAAAAATGTTAAAAATTTCCGCTCAAGCGAAGCACTTTCAAGAATTAATTTAGTCCTATAGCTTGACATTATGACCGATTTAATCTCGATCGAATAACGATATTTTGCCGAGAGTGCCAAAAGAGCCTTATCGATGCTCATTTTTAAAAACTTCAAACACCTGCCGGCTGAAATATTTTAACTTATCAGCCACCTTAGGAGAGGGTTGATAATTGCCGACTAATTGCCAATTTTCCACCGTAGATAGTCGCCAAGCGGTTCCTTGATGGTTAAAAGCCTGCATTTCTAAGCCAATCAAACGCTGATGCTGATCCTCGCTATCGAGATGAAAACGAATTTGTACCAGAATACTGCGCCCTTGAATTCTGGGACTCCAACCGGGAAAATGGAAAGCGATATCGATCGAGTCGGGATCCGTTAACTCCCTTGTGTGGGGATCATTGCGCCAAGGTTTCAGATCTGCCTTTGCATCGGGGAATTCTTGTTTAAACAGGTTGACGAGTGTGGCGATCTTCGCCGTTAATTCTAATCCTTTTGCCTGTTCCGACGCATTCATGCTCACCTCTGATAATTGCTTATAAAGTAACTATTTATACAGTTTAGCCCTGCTTTTTGCGACTATTGGGACAATTATAACGATATTTTCTCGATCAAGTCCAAAATGCCGCACCTGTCAATCAAGATAGCCGCTGCCAAAAAGACAAAATCAAAACTAAACTAGAAAATAGGATAATCGACAGGAACAGTATTTTCTATGAATCCCCAAGAGTCTCTATTACAATCGATCGAAAAATTAGGCTATCGGGTTACGGTGGGTGATGTGGCGGCAAAATCGGGTTTAGAGATTAACGCTGCACAAAAGGGATTATTAGCTTTAGCTGCGGAAGCGGGGGGACATTTACAGGTAGCAGATACGGGGGAGATTATCTATCTTTTCCCTGAAAATTTTCGCTCAATTCTCCTGAATAAATATTGGCAATTGCAGTTAAAAGCTTTCGCCAGTAAAATCTGGCAAGTAGTTTTTTATGTTATTCGCATTTCCTTTGGCATTGTTTTAATTATTTCGATTTTAATCCTCTTGCTTGCTATCCTAGCGATCCTGATCGGCTTAATGTTCAAAGATAGTGACTCGGATAACAATTCTGGAGATAGCAAAATTAATATTAACTTCTTTCCCACGGACTTTTTCTGGATTTTTTATCCCGATTTTGGTAATAACTACTACGAAAAAAGAGATCGGGAAGTTAAGGCAGAAAAACCCCCTAGTAAGATGAATTTTCTCGAGGCAGTTTTTTCTTTTCTTTTTGGCGATGGCGATCCTAATTTTAATTTAGAGGAGAGACGCTGGCAAACTATCGGTAAAGTAATTCAAAATAATCGTGGCTCGATTATCGCTCCACAAATTGCCCCCTATCTGGATAGTATTACCCCCAGTCAGGAGGAGACAGAAGATTATATACTACCAGTTTTAACTCGCTTTAATGGGTTGCCGCAGGTGTCCGATCGAGGCGATATTATCTATTATTTTCCCGATCTACAGGTGACAACCAAAGAGAGAAAATTACAAACAGTTTCCCCCTATCTAAAGGAAAAAAGCTGGAAGTTTAGCGAAGCAGATAGCGGTCAAATTATCTTAGCTTTAGGTTTAGGGGCGGTTAACTTTATCCTCGCTTTAGTTTTAGGATCTTTGCTCAACAGTGATAGTGTGGATTTGAGTGGTTCTCTGGGGTCGATAGTCACAGGGATCTACGGTTTTCTCCTCAGTTATGCCGCTGCTTTTTTGGGGATTCCCCTCGGTCGTTATTTCTTTTTACAGTGGAGAAATAAGCGGGTTAATCAACGCAATCAACAGCGAGAAAAAAGAGCAGATTTATTAGCCCAAAATAATCCTGAATTAGAGCAAAAACTTGCCTACTCTCGTCAATTTGCCGACCAAAAAGTGATTAGGGATGCTGATATTAGTTATTCTACGGATCAAGACTATCTCGAACAAGAGATCGAGCGCTCCGATAAAATCGATCGAGAATGGCAAAAACGCTTAGAATCGCCCGATTCCTGACTCCTGACTTGAAAGAGGGTGTAGGGTGTGGGGTGTGGGGTGTGGGGTGTAGGGTGATGGGGAAATGGGGAAATGGGGGAATGGGGGAGTGGGGGAGTGGGGAGATAGGAGAATTTCAACTAATACCCCAAAACCCTAAAACCCCAACTCCCTAAAACCCCAACTCTCAACTCCTGCCGACCGCCGACCGCCTCCTGAATCCTGAATCCTGAATCCTGAATCCTGACGACCGACTCCTAACCCCAGCAACAAACTTTTTGCCGCAAACCCTAACTTAAACGATCGAGAGTGCGATACTGAATTGCTTCGGCAACGTGGGAACTTTTCAGCATTTCACTATCTCCTAAATCGGCAATGGTGCGGGCAACTTTGAGAATGCGATCCATTGCTCGGGCCGATAAACCCAATTTTCGGATTGCCCCTTCTAAAATATGGCGACTGCTATGATCAAGAGCGCAAAAACCCCGCAAATGCTCGGAATTCATCTCCGCATTAGAGCGAATCCCCGTATTCTGAAAGCGATCGCTGGCCTTTTGTCTGGCCCTTTCTACCCGTTGCCGCACTTGCTCAGAAGCTTCTCCCCGACTCTCTTGGGTCATTTCTTCCGGTTTCAGGCGATTTACGGTCACTTGTAGGTCAATACGGTCTAAAAGCGGCCCCGATAATTTCGCCCAATATTGTTCCCGTTGTCGCGGTGAACAGCTGCAGGGTTGCACCGAATCGCCGTAATAACCACAGGGACAGGGATTGGTACTGGCCACTAGAGTAAAACGGGCCGGAAAAGCGACGGAAAGACGAGTGCGAGAAATGCTCACATAACCATCCTCTAGGGGTTGCCGGAGATATTCCAAGACACTGCGCTTAAATTCCGTTAATTCGTCCAAAAATAAAATACCACGGTGGGAAAGGGAGATTTCTCCCGGTCGGGGATAAGTGCCACCTCCCACCAGTGCCGCTCCGGAAGCGGAGTGATGGGGACTGCGAAAAGGACGCTCGCGCACCAGGGAACCTCGATCCTTCAGTAATCCGGCGACGGAATGAATCTGGGAGACTTCTAGGGATTCGGCAAAGGTCAGCTGGGGCAGAATACCGGGTAAACGTCGCGCTAACATGGTTTTACCGCTGCCCGGTGGCCCGACAAAAATTAGGTTATGACCCCCAGCTGCGGCAATTTCCAGGGCCCGACGGCCAATGGCTTGGCCTTTGACATCCTTGAGATCGGGGAGATTTACCTGCGATCGCCCGAATTCCTCGGCAGCGTTAAAAGTCATCGGTGAATGGCGATCGGGTTCATTTAAGAAATTTACCACTTCCGATAGATGACGAAACCCATACACTTGTACGCCTTTGACCACGGCCGCTTCTTTGGCATTATCGGCAGGAACCACTAAACCCTTAATCCCCATTTTTTCGGCGGCGGCAGCAATGGGTAAAACCCCCGCCACGGGACGCAAACTACCATCGAGGGATAATTCACCTAAAAAGAGAAAATCCCCCAATAAATCGGCTTCTACCTGTTCGGAGGCTCCTAAAATGCCGATACTAATCGGTAAATCATAAATCGGCCCCTCTTTGCGGATATCGGCGGGACTTAAATTGATGACAATTTTGCGGATGGGAAAGGCAAATCCGGCATTTTTTAGGGAAGCTTTTACCCTTTCTTTCGACTCCTGCACGGCGGTATCGGGTAAACCCACCACGGCAATTCCGGGTAATCCCCCCGATACATCCACCTCTACCCCGATTTTAATGGCATCGATGCCGATAATTGCCGCACTCCAAACCCTTGCTAACATTTTGGCTCAAGTAAAAATAAAGTGAGTTCTTAGGAAAATGAAACAGGATGTTCGGCTAGTTTTCCGCATAAAAATGATTTTATCTGGGAATTTACCCGGAAAATCAGCGTATTTCTGGGGATAACCTAACCAGAAAAGCTGAGAGCTTAATGGTATAGTTAAAAAAAAAGCAATTTGTCTATGAGCGAGACTATTTTTAGCAAAATTATCCGTAAAGAAATTCCTGCCTCGATCGTCTATGAAGATGATCTGGTTCTCGCTTTTCGAGATGTTAATCCCCAAGCACCCACCCATATCCTCATTATCCCCAAAAAACCGATTCCGAAACTAGAGGAAGCCAGCGACAGCGATCGCGATTTATTGGGGCATTTGTTACTAACTGTTAAAAAGGTGGCCGCCGAAGCTAAATTAAGTCAAGGTTATCGCGTGGTAATCAATAATGGGGAACATGGGGGTCAAACCGTCGCTCATCTTCATGTCCATCTCTTAGGCGATCGCCCAATGACCTGGCCCCCCGGTTAAACCCCCGTTATTTTCCCGCATTTTTGGGGAATTATAGAGCTAGAAGCGTTCTTTTCCGAGTCGGTCTTCTCGATGTTAAACCCATGAATAGGTCTATTTCTGCGATCGCTTTGTCCAGCACCCTGCTGTTATTTCCCTTCACCGCCGCGACTCTCGCTCAATCGGAATGCTTTCTCCAAAGAGCAGATGGACAACAGATAGATCTTAGCCGTCTCTGTGGCGGTTCATCTAGAAATAGGAAAAATTCCCCGCAAGTTTATCAGTTACCGATTCAACGCCGGGTTAATGGCATTCCCACGGTGATGGTGGTTTTTAATCACCGTCACTATTATGAAATGCTTTTTGATACGGGAGCTAGTGGCATCGTCCTTACCGATGCCATGGCAAAAGCGATGAAAGTCAAACGGGAAAGGGAAGTACTCGCTCATACCGCTGGCGGTGTCGTTAGGGTTTATCTTGGTCGCATTAATTCTATTAAAGTTGGCGAGGTGGTTTTATCTAATCAGATTGTTGGTATTTCTCCCCAAATGGAAGGGTTAGGACTCTTGGGACAAACTTTTTTTGGTTCCTATGATGTCACGATCAAAAAAGATGTGATTGAATTACGTTATCGTTCATAGTCTCATGGGAAAAATTATCGCTTTTCTGACTCTAATCTAAAGTTCCTCGCTGTATTTGTTCCCGTTCGATCGCTTCAAATAGGGCCTGGAAGTTGCCTTCTCCAAAACCTCTAGCGGCATGACGTCGCTCGATTAATTCAAAAAAGAAAGTCGGCTGGGAAAAAATTGGTTTAGTGAAAATTTGCAGTAAAGTCGGCTTTTCCGGGAGGGAATGACTATTTTGTTCAAAATCGATGAGAATTTCCTGTTTTTTAATTTCTGACCATTCCCAATCAGCAATATTAAAATCTTTTTTTTGATAGTCAATTTGTTGATAATAACTGTTGGGAACTGATAGAAATTCTACTTTCCTTTCTTTTAATTTTTGAGTTAATCTTAAAATATTTTCTGTTTTTAAAGCAATGTGTTGAATGCCAGATTTTTGATTAATATCTAAAAATTCTTGAATTTGAGAACTGTTACTATCTGGCTCATTAATCGGTAATTTTAATTCGGTTTCGGGGTGAACAAGTACCTGGGAATAAAGACCAGAACGATCCGTTTTAATAGTAAAAGTTTGCCTTTTTTTAAAGCCTAAATTTTCCTCATACCAATTGGCTGTTAACTCTAAATTTCCCTGAAAAACATTTAAAACTAAGTGATCAATTGCCAGAATATCCTGATTATATTGTTGCTGACTATCATACTCAATCAGATTAGGATCGGCTAAAATTGGCGTGATTCCCTGTCTTTCAATTAACGTATGTTTGAGATTAGCAATGCTAGAGATTTGACAGCTTTTTATCTTACCCCTAGCCAAAACAGTTTCCTCAATAAAAATGTCCTGTTTAATTCTCCTAGCTAAACTGTCTAAATCCTCTACTTGAAAAGCTACATCCGCCACCCCTTCAGGATATTTACTTAAAAATTCCGCCACGGGACTAAGGGAATTTAAGGGAGAAGATAAGATAAAAATAATCTGTTTAGTTTTATCTTTTTGGATGCCATTGCCAACTATTTCCGTGTGCGTGTGCAGATTAACTAAACTTGCGATCGTCTGAAAATCCATCACCCGCACAAACCAATCTCGCCATTTTTTGGCCGATTCTACATAAAAATGAATATGAGCAACAAACATAGATAAAGTCAAAAAAGTGGTTGAGTGTTAGTAAGTGGGGAGTGGGGAAATGGGGAAATGGGGAAATGGGGAATGGGGAAATGGGGAAATGGGGAAATGGGGAAATGGGGAAATGGGGAAATGGGGAAATGGGGAATGGGGAATGGGGAATGGGGAATGGGGAAGTGGAGTAGTGGGGTATTGGGGGAATTTCAACTAAAACCCCAACTCCCTACAACCCTAAAACCCTAAAACCCTATCTCCTGACGACCGACTCCTGAGGATTAAAAAAAGAGATGACTATCGGGTTGAATATTAATTTCCATGGGGACGGCTTGGGGTTCAGCATTCATGGCAAAATAGATAGCATCGGCGGCGGTTTGAGCGGTTAACATTTTAGTGCGATCAACTTTTAAGCTCACCTGATCCCAAAAAGGAGTATCGACACCACCAAAATAGAATAAAGTCATTTTAATACCATAGCGTTTTAACTCATCGGCCAAACATTTACTAAAACCCACCACCCCGTACTTAGAAGCACAATAAGCGGCAGCCATAGCCATAGAATGCTTACCCAAAATTCCCACCACATTACAGATATGACCAGCTTTATTTTCCTTCATCACATTAGCGGCAGCCTGACAGGTATAAAAACTCCCCTTCAGATTGAGGTCGAGCATTTTATCTAAATCTTCCGGCGTGATTTTATTATATTGTTTCATCACACCGGCTCCGGCCGCATTAACCAACACATCCAACCGGCCGTAATGGGAGACAATTTTTGCCATCAAAGTTTCCACCTGAGTCGGATTGGTGATATCCGTCGGTACAATTAAAGAAGGACAAGACAACTCACCAGCTAAATTAGATAAATTATCGGCATTTCTCGCCGCTAATACGAGTTTATGACCATTAACAGCCAGTTTACCCGCTAAAGTGGCACCGATACCCCCCGTAGCACCGACAATCAGGACAACTTTTTCGCTCATAATTATTTATAAATTTTTACAAATCTTATTGTAAACTGTTCCAACTGGAAAATCATCGGAAATTTTGGGTCTGAAACCCCGCCGTTCTAGGTTGGCTTGACGTTAGAATTAAAAGGCCAGTCTCGAAAACCAAGTGGACGGCGCAGCACCTTGAAAACTCGGCTTAGGGGGTTCCGACCAGAAAAGCTTGGC
>NZ_JADBUE010000010.1:0-16021 GCF_020245805.1 Microcystis sp. M179S2
AGTGGTGGTCATTGGTTTATGATTCCTATTAAGTTATCGAGGTACGATTGATGATGTCTCTATCTTAGAGAGTTTGTAACGGTTTGTAAAGGGGTTTGAAACTATTGTTACTTATACCATTGATAAGCTGAGGTTATGAAAAACCCTAGATCTCGAACTTAGGTTAGACTAAAAAGGGAAATTTAATCATAATGGCGGTTGTCATGACTATGGTAGAAAAAGTTCGTAAAACCGAGGCGGAATGGCAGGACCAGCTAACTCCCGAACAGTTCCAAGTTACTCGCAAAAAGGGAACAGAACGGGCTTTTACGGGTAAATATCACGATAATAAAGAAAAAGGTATTTACAAATGTGTCTGCTGTGGTACGGAGTTATTTACTTCTGACAGCAAGTATGATTCGGGTACTGGTTGGCCGAGTTTCTGGACCGCTACTAACGAGGCTAATATTAAGTACGAACGAGATGTTAGTTTTTTCATGGTGCGGACAGAGATTGTTTGTGCCACCTGTGATGCTCATCTCGGTCACGTTTTTAATGATGGTCCACCCCCGACGGGAAAACGCTATTGTCTCAACTCTGCCGCTTTGCAGTTTGAAAAAAATCCCTAAAGCAAAAAGAGGTCTGGAAAGACCTCTTTTTTTAAGTTCCAGTGGCAGCCAATTACAGTAAACCTGTATTAGTTCCAGGTTTGCCGGTAGCTAACTGCACTTTGACAATTTTGCCGCCCATTTTCATGATGCGTTGTTGCTCACGAAACCAATTATCGTAGGGAACGAGTTTGGTGAAATAGGTATTTTGTAATTCCCGTTGTGTCCGAATGCGGCTTTGACTTGGAACACAAGCGGTGATTTTGAACATCCGCATGGATTGATTTCTCCTAATCGCTGAAAAACTTGTCGCTCAAACTAACGAAGGCTTTTTCCTAAATTGACATCCTCACCGCCGTAAACGGACGGTGATTCCTCACCACGCCACCTTTTTAGGGTGGTCGCGTCAATGGGGTTGACGCTTCACCGAAAAACGCTTAATTGCTTAAGTCTGACACTTTCGACCCGTCCATTTAAAGTCTCCGAATGCCCTTCGGCGACTGATTTAATTTTGGTTTATACATACCGACACAGGGTATGTTTTGCCTCTAGCATGGAGTTCCCAGCGGCCGTCAGCTTCCCCTTACTCATCGTCAACCCGTTGCAGGAATTTCAACCTAGTATATTTATTCGGTCGTATCTATGATAGGGCGGGTTTTTTAGACCAGTAAGATTTTAACACAAAGCCGCCCTAAAAGGGGCAGGGTTTTCAACCCAAATTTTCGATAACAAAGGTCGGGAGTCAAGGATCAATACTAGCTCGTCAAAACCTATCTTGGACAGATTCAGCCTTTAAAGACCTAGCACTCATCCTCGGCTTCCCGAACCCTATTTTGTCCGAGTTCGTTACTTCTAGCTTAAGCCAGAGCTAATGTAGTCGAAGTAAATCCCCATTTCTTTACCCGCATCAGCACCAACTAAACTAGCGGTGACTTCTTTCATCGCTTGGATAGCTTGAACAGTGGAGGAGATGGGTACACCTAAAGAGTTGTAGGTTTCTTTCAGTCCGTTGAGAACGCGCTCGTCGAGGATAGAAGGATCTCCAGCTAACATAGCGTAGGTAGCATAACGGAGATAGTAGTCGAGGTCACGGATACAAGCGGCGTAACGACGGGTGGTGTACATATTGCCACCGGGACGGGTTACGTCAGAGTATAACAGGGACTTAGCCACAGCTTCCTTAACGATACCAGCAGCGTTGGCGCTAATGACACTAGCGGCGCGCACGCGCAGTTCACCGGTGGCGAAGTAGCCTTTCAGTTTGCCGAGAGCAGAAGCGTCAAGGTATTTGCCTTGAACGTCAGCAGAGTTGATAACAGAAGTAATTGCGTCTTGCATGGTGGTTCTTCCTTGGGTTTTGCTTAATCTTAAGAGGTTTACGAGGGGTGTGTCTAGAACAATTCACAAAGGAATTATTCTAGGACATAGAGCCGATCACGTAATCGAAGTAGGAAGAAGCTTCAGAAGCATCGTCAGAAGACATAAGACCAGTAGCAACTTCTTTCATTTCGCGAACGCTTTGAGCTACGGCACCGATGTCGGTTCCTAAAGATTTGTACATTTCACGCACACCGACCAAACCGATTTCTTCAATCGGGGTGACATCACCAGCAACTACTCCGTAGGTGATTAAACGTAGGTAGTAGTCCATGTCACGCAGACAGGTAGCGGTCATTTCTTCGCCGTAAGCGTTGCCACCGGGGGAAACGATGTCAGGACGTTTTTGGAATAAGCGATCGCCAGCTTGTTTGACGATGGTTTCGCGAGCGCCGGTCAGGGTTTCGGCGATGCGTAAACGAGCGGCACCACTGCCAACGAAGGCTTTAATTCTGTCTAGTTCGCCGGGGCTGAGGTAACGAGCTTCAGCATCAGCATTCACGATCGATTTCGTGACGATACTCATTGATGGATTCCTCCCAACTAAGTGAGATTAATAAACTTAATCTGACATTTTATAGCAGTTGTGGTCACTACGCTCAAGTTATCTCGTTTCCGCCTCAGCGTCTCAAGACTTCCCTAGCTAGAGCGACCTAACGCAACTATTTTGCGGCATCTGGTTCACCTTCTCACTATTTTCGTAATACTTTTTAACATTTGCCCGAAGAAGGGAGGACCAGAGTGGGGTGTGGGGAGTGGGGTGTGGGGAGTGGGGTGTGGGGTGTGGGGTGTGGGGTGTGGGGAGAATAAATAAAAATAATCTCCTGACGACCGACGACCGACGACCGACGACTGATTTAACCTAGCCAATTAATTGCCCCTTTAATCCAGTCTTCCGGCTGAGTATTTTTACTAAATAAAGCATCTTGACTGAGGACTGCCATAGCTCGATCGATCTCCTCCTGGCTGTATCCTAAAGCTAAAAGGGTCATCTGCACATCTTCAAGGATTGCCGCTGCCGGTAGTATTGCCGTGATTGTCGTCGTCGCTTCTCTTAGCTGTCGCCATGCTGCCAATTTAGTTTTTAACTCTAAAGCGATTCTCTCTGCTGTTTTTAAGCCGACTCCGGGGGTTTTGCTCAAAATTTTGGTATTTCCTGTCACTATCGCCACCACAAGTTCCTCAATCCCCAAGGTATCGATTAAAGCTAGGGCTAATTGCGCCCCAACTCCGTTGACGGAAAGCAGTTGACGAAACAAATCTCGCTCTGGGGCGGTGCCGAAACCGTACAATAAAGGCTGCTCCTCGCGAAGGAGTAGGTGAGTAAAAATCTGACGACTATCATTGTTATCTTTGCCGATGTCTAGGGCTAATCGCGAGGGAATTTGGATTTCGTAGGCGATCTGGTTTACGTCTAAAATTAAGATCAGTCGGTTATTGGGGGTTTTGATCACCTCGATCGCTTGTCCCCGTAAATAATTAATCATTGATTTAATTCTCCTACGAAAATAACCGAACCACAGGGATGACGGTTTTTACTCCCTGAAGGAATGCTGGGGAGATTTTCATTTTTGTTACAATTGTTAACAGAAGTGAAGGGCGTAATTGATAACCTAATCTTCTTGGCGTTAGTCCCCAATAATTGGAGAAGATACAAAATGAATGGCAACATTAGAGTCGGGAATCTCTTTGGAATTCCCTTTTATATTAATCCTTCTTGGTTCTTCGTTCTGGGGTTAATTACCTTAACCTATGGGGGAGATTTAAGTCAGTTTCCCCAGTTAACGGGAATCATGCCCTGGCTCTTAGGATTTTTTGCCGCTATTCTCCTATTTGCCTCCGTGGTTGCCCACGAATTAGGTCATAGTTTTGTTGCCATCGCCCAAGGGATTGAAGTTAAATCAATTACCCTCTTTTTATTCGGTGGGTTGGCAACTCTCGGCAGAGAATCGAAAACTCCTCTAGAAGCTTTTCTAGTAGCAATTGCTGGCCCTTTAGTTAGTTTACTGCTCTTCGGTATCTTCCTAATTATTGGTTCCAATATTAGTTTAAATGCGCCCATGGCGGCGATTCTTTCTCTGCTTGCCTATATCAACCTCGCCCTAGGGCTATTTAACCTGATCCCCGGTTTACCTTTAGATGGTGGTAATATCCTTAAAGCTATCGTTTGGCAAGTAACGGGTAATCCCAATAAAGGTGTTTTATTCGCTAGTCGTTTCGGTCAATTTTTTGGTTGGTTAGCGATTGTCATCGGTGCGCTATCAATTCTCGGAATCAGTCAATTTGGCAGTGCTTGGACGCTATTAATTGGCATTTTCCTTCTACAAAATGCTGGCTTTTCCGCTCAATCAGCTAAGGTGCAAGATTTCCTAAGTCGCTACAGTGCTAAAGATGTTATCTCTCCTAATAGTCCTGTAGTGCCGATTAATTTAACCCTGCGCGAGTTTGCTAATAATTATGTTATCGGTAAACAACAATGGTCTAAATTCCTAGTTACCGATAGCGAAGGTAAACTATTAGGAGTGATTAATGTAGAGGATATGAAAACGATTCCCACTTCCCAATGGACAGAGGTAAATATCGGCCAGTTATTACAAACTAGCGAAAGTCTCAAACTGGTTTTGTCTAATACTTCCCTCCTAGATGTGGTGAAAATTTTGGAAGGAGAAAATTTATCTCAAGTGACAGTGGTAGAAGAAAACGGCAGGGTTTTGGGATTAATTGAGAAAGCTTCTATCCTTACTTTTCTCGCCCAAGAAACCCAAAGTCAAACCGCTTAATCAGTGAGCAGTTATCAGTTATCATTTATCAGTTATCAGTGAGCAGTTATCAATTATCAATTATCAGTTATCAGCTAGAATCAGTTAGGTAAATGTAATTTTCACCTCAATATTGATGAATCAGTCTAATCGCTATCTGTTAGGATTTATCCTTGTTGTCGCCGCTTAATGTAACTTTAATTGCTCCAGAAGTTAATAACCATATACAACCAATGCTCGGAGGATCATCATCAAATTTACAAGCAAACAGATATTCTGAATTTATTAGTCTTGTAATTAATGCGAGCATTTTATACCTTATATACAAATGGTTTTCAGGAAAGTATAATTTATGAGTTATCAGTGTTAAGTTTCCGACTCGCAGAATTTTGTCTAGTATCTCCTGACTATACTGACTGTCGCATTGCTTGCCACAATTGCTCGTATTCTCGCTCGGTTGCTGGGGATAAAGGGTTTAAAAAATCGCTTTTTTTGATCGCTTCCGGATTGACAAGTAAAGGATTATTTTTAATATCTGGGGAAATTTGGTCGGGATTTTCAGTGAGAATTAGGGGTGATAATCCGGAGGTAAATAAAGAAATTTTAGTAGCGGATTCTGGTTGCCAACAAAAATCAATCCATTGCTCGACAAGAGAATTAGGAGTAGTTAAAACTGGTTTTACCCACACATCTGACCAGAGAGAAGTACCGGATTTGGGGACAACAACTTTAATTTTCTTATAGCGATCGCTCACTGGTAAAATATCATTAGACCAACCCACAGATAGCCAGACATCACCGAGTATCAGGGGTTGTAAATAATATTGAGAACTATAAAATCTTACCTGTTTTTGTAAAGCGAATAGCTGGTCTTTTAGTCCCATTACTTGTTTTAAATCACTAGAATTATAAGAATAACCCAATTTTTTTAGGTTTAAACCGATGACTTCGCGACGATTATCAATTAGGGCAATTTTACCGGTTAATTCCGGTCGCCATAGATCAGACCAATCCTGCGGTCGCCAGTCAAATTGAGCGAATTTTTCCTCATTATAGGCAATTACTGTCATTCCCCAACGGTAGGGCGCACCCCAGACTTTTCCCTCTGTTCGCGGTTGTCCTTGGGCATTGCGAGTCATGTTTTCTTGCCAACGGAGGGGCAGTTTTGACCAATTAGAGAGTTGAGAAGTATCTAGGGGTTGAATTAAGCCGTTGGTAATCGCTTTTCCTAGCCAAGCATCCCCTAGGGTGACTAAATTACCGATCGCTGGGTTTTGTTCCCTAAAAGGAATAGAATTCGAAAATTGTGAGGCTGGTTGCCCCTGATTTTTTAACCATTTTTCCAACAATTTTAATAGCTCTTTCAGCTGCCTTTCCGACTGAAAATTGACTTTTTTTCCAGCCATAGTTTTCCGAAAATCTGTTAGTAATCGTGGCGGAATCGAACCAGATAGGAGAAAAATGCTCGGCTCGCCGCTTCCAGAAGCGCAGCCACTTAAACCTCCCGCTAAGGCGATTGTACCTAATCCTTGCAAAAAAGAACGTCTGTTTAACATATCGCCCGCCGATTTTCAACTTCAACAGTAATAATTGCCAGTTTCTAGCCTTAAATTATTATAGGACGATTTTTAACAGAATGTAAACTAGGGAGTTTTGCCGCTACCGATTTCAGCTATAGATCGGCTTTGTTGTTAACTTTTATGGTAGAAAACTCTGATTTTGTCCTAGTTAAAGCTAGGATAGAAAGAGTAAGCTAAGGAGCGAGGGTATAAGACTATGTTAGACAATAATGACAATGACCAAGATTTTCGTTATTCTTGTCGTTGTGGACAAGCCAATTTTCAGTCGGTAAAACATCGATCAGGTATTTTATTAATCGGGGGAGCGGAAGGAGGTAAATTAGGAGAAGATCAGGCGACCACATGGTTATTGAATCGGGCTAAAGGCGGTAATTACTTAGTGTTGCGCTTTGGCGATCTTGGCGGTCAAGCTGATTGGATTTGCGACAATTACCGCGACCTGATCAACTCGGCGGCGGAACTATCAATTGATAGTCGTGAAGCGGCGAATAATCCTGATGTTATCGAATATATTCGTAATGCCGATATTCTTTTTTTTGCCGGTGGTGATCAAAATCAGTACGAGGATTTGTGGGAAAGCACAAAGGTGGAAACAGCGATCAATTATCTGATCAATGAGAAAAAAGTTCCCGTGGCGGGAACCAGCGCAGGAATGGCTATTCTGGGTGATTTTTACTATGCGCCTACTCACGAAGGAGTACTGAGTTCGGAAATATTAAATAATCCCTTTCACTTCAACACCAAAGACTTCTATCGGAGTGATTTTATTCGGGTTCCTTTTCTCAAAAAAGTGGTGACAGATACCCATTTGGATCGACTCAATCAAGATCATCCCGAAACAAGATATGGTCGCCTTTTTGGTTTTTTAGCCCGCAATGTACACGATAATCACAATCAACTGCCCGCCTACGCTATCGGTTTAGAAGAAGGTGCTTTTCTGGCGATCGATGACCATGGTATCGCCAAAGTCTACGGCAACGGCACCGATAAAGGACAAGATGCCTATTTTCTGCAAACTAACGGGACTCTACCCGAACAGATGGAGCCGGATCGGCCTTTAATCTGGAATAATAACGGTCAAGCGGTGAAAGTCTATCGCATCGCGGGAACTCCCTCCGGCAGCGGTAAATTTGACCTCAAGGATTGGTCTAGTGCTGCTGGCGGTCGCTGGGAATATTGGTACACTAAAGGGGGAATAGCTGGGTTTAAGCGGGTTCCATTAGCCTGAAGGTCATTTTTGTCAAAAAAGTGATTTCTATGGGTGTTATGATTAATTTTGAGGCAATAAGGAGAGTTTTTTGAGCTATGACCCCTGAATTAATCACTTTTGGTCGGTATCTCGCAGGTGAATTTGAAAATCAACGGCAAGCAGAAGCGGAACCGGTGTGGTACGTTCACCTGCGTTTATGGTTGCGTCCGCTGCCTTTATTTCGGGAAGACAGCATCGCTCTTTTTGCCGAACAGGCCAGTATAATCAATTTAGACCAACCCTACCGACCGCGACTGTGGCGATTAACGCGCTCGGAATCGGCAGGGTTAGAGGTTAGGCATTATATGTTTAATGACCTGAAATCCGTGCAAGGTGCGGGCAAAAATCCCGATATTTTGCGAAAAATTAGCTTAGAAGACCTAACTTTCCTGCCTACCTGCACTTTAGCGGTCAAAGTCAATACTCTCGCTGATAATCAATACCAGTTTATCGCCCAACCGCAACCGGAACAGCGCTGTCAATTCACCTATGAGGGTACAACCTATCAGGTGGCTTTAGGTTTCGAGGTGACGAGTCATAGCCTAAAAACCTACGATAAAGGCCTAGATCCCGGCACTGGTAAGGGAATTTGGGGCGCTCTGCTCGGTCCCTATCAATACGAGAAAAAACGGGATTTTTCGGCAGAATTGGAGGTGTGAGGAAGATTGCATCACATTAGGTCAAAATGACGGCAGATGACACCGCAAAGAGCCGCTAAAGCGGTAATTCCTAAAGCTGTACCGATGTCTTGTCCTTGATTGACAGCAAAAGAAGTGACGATTCCCGCACCTAAACCGGCTGTGATTGCCGCTCCGAGAAAATCTTTATCCGAGTTTTTATACATAGAGATAAGGCCAAATTTCGACAAAATCGTGTTTTTTACCTTATCATCCTCTTTTGAGCAACTAATCACCCGGGGGCGGAATTGCAATTAAGCTTTAGATTTAGCCACGTTTCTTAACATTAGACCTCCGGCAAAAATCAAAAATCTTCCGTTAGGTGAGGAGACTCTGAGATAGGAGACGGTCGCCAGGAGGAGAAAAAAGACAATAGACAACTATGCCATTCATAAAACCTAAGATTATGTCAAATTTATCTGGTTTTTTGGGTATTTTGACCTGATAGCGGCTCGAGAACTTACTTTTGCAGGAGGTCTATTAAGTTGGGTAAGATAGATAGGAGGTAAAATCGATGAAATTAGCTAAAATCTCTTTTTATGGCTTTTTAACTCTGATTATCTCCCTTTTGCTAATACTGAGTTTTGTTAATGCCAGCAAAGCACAATCGGATACGGCGGTAAGATCGGAGTTAATTAGTCTCCGCAATCGAGTCGAGCGCCTTGAAAGTCAGATTCGAGGAATATCCATCCGCGGGGAAAATGCCGCTCCGATTCCCCAACGGCGATCGGGAACGGGTATAGTAAATGGGGAAGTAGTCGGGGAAAGTGACCCACTGTTCCAGCGTTTAGCCACTTTAGTAATTGAACTAAAGGAAGATTTAAAAAAGCTAGAGCAACGGGTGCAAATCTTAGAAAAAGAAACCGTTAGCCAGAAATCGTAGTCAATTGATGCTATAACGATCGAAAGTTAAATTGATCTCAACTATGCAGTTAATTGATTATGTAATTATCCTGCTTTATCTGGCAGGAACCCTAATAATCGGGATTATAGCCGAGAAAAAAGCTTCTCAAGGTCTAGAATCCTACTTTTTAGGTAATCGCAATTTGCCCTGGTGGATGTTAGGGGTGTCGGGAATGGCGGCTAACACCGATTTAGCGGGAACTATGGTCATTTCTGCCCTAATTTACGCCGTCGGCCCCAAAGGATTATTTATCGAAATCCGCGGCGGTGTTGTCCTAATTATGGCCTTTCTCATGGCTTTTATGGGCAAATGGAATCGCCGCGCCCAAGTTATGACCATGGCGGAATGGATGCAATTTCGCTTTGGAACTGGAAAACAGGGGAATTTTGCCCGAATTATTAGCGCCGTCGCCACTCTCTTATTCTCTATCGGTGCGATGAGTTATTTCTCCGTTGCGGGGGGGAAATTTTTAGGGCAGTTTCTGGGTATGGATGATCGTCTTGCTTCGGTGATATTAATTCTTTTAACGTTAATTTATACAGTCGCCAGTGGTTTTTATGGTGGGGTAATTACCGATTTATTTCAAGGATTTCTGATTTTTGTGGCGGTAATTTATGTATCGACAGTGGCTTTTTTTACTGTCAATCTTCCTGATAGTTTCACGGTAGCAATTCCGGGGGCAGCGGAGCCAAAAACTTGGAATTTAAGCGACTGGGCTAGTATTTTTCCTTCGATGACTTTGGATTTACCCGGAGATTATGCCATCTTTAATTTGTTTGGTGGGGTGATTTTCTTTTATTTAGTTAAAACCATCATCGAAGGTTGCAGCGGCAGCGGTGGTTATATGTTACAACGATACCTAGCGGCCAAAAGCGATCGAGATGCCGGTTTATTATCTTTATTCTGGATTATTCTGCTTTCTTTCCGTTGGCCGCTAGTCACAGCTTTTGCGGTTTTAGGTATTCACTATGGTTTAACTAAAGGCACGATTACAGATCCAGAAAGAATTCTGGCCACGGTGATTACTCAATATATTCCTGTGGGGATGAAAGGGTTATTAATTGCTGCTTTTTTAGCGGCAGCTATGTCCACTTTTAATGCGGTTATTAACGCTAGTGCTGCCTATTGGGTCAAAGATATCTATCAAGCTTTTTTGAAACCAAATGCGGGAGAACAGGAGTTAGTTTTTCAAGGTCGTCTGGCCTCGGTTTTTGTGGTCGTAATTGGCTTAGTTTTGAGTTTTAATATCCAAAATGTCAATGATATTTGGGGTTGGTTAACCACGGGATTAGGGGTGGGATTAGCAGTTCCTCTCCTATTACGTTGGTATTGGTGGCGCTTTAATGGTTATGGTTTTGCCGTGGGAACTTTAGCGGGAATGATTGCGGCTATTGCCTCACAAGTGATAATTTTACCTTTCTTTCGTCACAGTCAATATCAGGAATATATTCTCTTTCTTGTGCCGAGTTTGTTCGCTTTAGCTGGCTGTATTATCGCTACTTTGTTAACTCCTCCCACCGATAGTTTAGTCATGGAAAATTTCTATAATGTTACCCGACCTTTTGGCTTTTGGGGAGAAGTCCGTCAAAGTGTTAAACCTAACCTACAGGCAAAAATTAAAGCGGAAAATCAACGGGATATCATAGCCGCTTTTCTCACCGTTCCTTGGCAATTAGTCCTGTTTATGATGGGGATTGTTTTAATCATTAAGCAGTGGCAAAGTTTGAAGATTTTGGCTTTGGTTTTTCTTTTACTTTCCATCGGTCTCTATTTTACTTGGTATCGACATTTATCTAAGGAAATTACCGTCACTAAAGACAGAGATTTAGGTTAGGCAGTTCAGGAGACAGGAGACGGGAGGCAGCTATCAGTTTTTTTCCTGCTCCCCCTGAATGGTTACTCTGTTTCTAGTTGATAATCCTGTCAATTTATGGAAACCCTGAAAATTTAAATTTTTGAATCGGAGAGTTATATTATGATTAAAATATCTATTTTAAATCTCAATATTATGTTAGGATTGTTAAATGCAGGTGTAACTATTTGACAGTCGTAGAATTTCGTAAACTATTATGATTGCGATAAAATTTTCGACTCAGCCCTAGATTTGATGATTAATTACATAAGCTTTAAAAACAGGATTCAAACACAATAAAGCGTTTTCATCTTTTGCCACTATTATTCGTCTGATTAGAGATTGAATTACTTTCAAAGAATCTGTATAAGCTAGAGAAGTTTGGTCGATCATTTCTTTAATAGAAATAGGTTGATTAAAATTTGCTAATTCTGTTAGCATTAGTTTCTCTGATTCTGTTAAACTTTGCAAAATACTTAATAAAGTCTGCTCTAAAGTTTCTTCGGCAATCGGGTATTTAATCTCCAAAAAGTCAGCAACCTTACCTAAAAATGTCTCTTGAATAAAACTAGCAACTAATTCTAACCAAAGAGGATGACCTTGATAACATTTAATTAAGGCTTCCCAACTGTCTTCATTTAATAGATTATGATGGCGCAAAATTTCTATGGCATCTTCTCCTAAACCTTCTATGATTAATGTTTTAATGAATTTATTTTTCTGCACCAAAAAAGTCGTATCAATAGGTTTTTCTTGACTCAACAACAGTAAACAGCTTTGATGATTGACTTCAGCAATGCTTTTAAACAATAGTTGATAATCTTGGTACTCTTTTTGATAATTACCTGCTAGTTTTTTAGAATCAAATAGACTTTGTAAATCATCAAGAATAATCAAACAGCGATGGCTTTTTATTAACTCTAAGAATAAATTTAATTTCTTGTCAAGACTTTGAGAGAGCTTTAATTGAGGATTGATAGAGGGTAAAATTTCACTTAAAAGTTCATCTAATTTTGGACAAAAATACAAACTTCTGCGAATAACATAATTAAAACTATTTTTGATTTTATCAACCAGTTTCAAAGAAAGGGTGGTTTTACCAATTCCTTTTAAACCTAACACAGTAACCAAACGGTATTTCTCCGCAACTATCCAAGTTTCTAGATTATTTAATTCGGCAACTCTCCCATAAAATTGAGTTATTTCAGGAATATGACCTAAATCTAAATAAGGTTGATCGCGCTGGATTTCAGAGTGATAATTATTATTATTGAGGGAAAATGGATTATGATCACAAATATGAACATTATTAAAAGAGACTAAATCTCGTCCCATATTATTATTTATAAAGCTATGTTTCTTTAAAACTGCTCTAATATTTGATTTAGTAATATCTTCCCCTAAAACTTCTGACAAAATTTTCCATAATTCTGAAGCACTATCTCGAATATGACCTTCACTAAGATGAGATTCTTTGGCAACTTCTGAGTATTTGTAACCTTCTAAGGTCCCTTGCAAGATAGTTTTTTGAAGATAGTCTAGATGTTGATCTGTTTTGGCAAAAACCAACTCATCTAAGAGATTTAACACCGTATTAGATAGATTAGCTTGAAACATGGACTATAGATTAGGTAAGTTTTTTACTTATTTTAGCTGATATTTCCGATATTTCAGATCAATTGTTTGGCTGTAAGTTCCGACTTTTCCGACTGACTAAACTCAAGACTACGATGTATCCTAAGTAATTAAGCAGTTTCAAGGCTTTATTTAGCCAATCTAAAGAAAATGTGTGATAGTACAGATTTTAGTATATCAGCAATAACATTTTTGTACTACTGTTGGCTGATTATTTAAGTTATAGCGGTTCTCGCATCTGCGAGGCACACTTTAACCTTTGTTGATTAAGCTTTTCAGGATTGAGAATGTACCTCTTGTGAACAGGAAACGCTATAGATGTACATTAAATCTATAGAGGAGTAGATTTTGCTGATTTTTCGACCTTATAAAATTTACTAAATAGAGGACAATGAAATGATAAAAATTGCCAAGTTGTCAATTATCCTAAGTCTAATGTTATCTTTAACGTCCTGTGATCAAGCTTTTTACGATAAGCAACAGCAGGAATCAAAAATTGCTCAAATGCGTGATGCGTTAGAGGTTGCTTTAGAGGCTAATTTAAAATATAGAGAAGCCGATGTCAATTGCTGATGGTTCAATAGCAATTTAACATCTAAAATTATTATGATCCCTTTAAACAAAGATGTTATTGATGCTACTGTAGCCTATAAAGTAGCCTTAGAAAATCTTGCGGAGGATGAAAAAAATAAACTTTTGCAAAAGAGTTATCAGCATTTTCTCAGAGGAAATACTGCTACTTTTGTCATAATGATTATTAATAATGATACACTCGAACATGGAAAAAATTTAATTTACTTTAATGATTTTAGAGAAGATGTCATTTTACTTAGTGAAAGTCAAAGAGTTCATAAGCTGAAGAATTATGACACTAATTTATCAACTTTTTTGAGTCCAGGTTTAAACATGGGATATGTTTCTTTTGAAAACTTTAGAAATGATCAAGATAAAGATGGTTTTATGGATACTTACACAATTCGTCTTGATCGTCTTATTTTAACCTGTAGTAACCAACAAAAAAATTACCAAACAATAGCCCTCCGTTTTGATGAATCAGAAGTTCATTTTGTCGATTTAATTGCTCAAGGTATGAGCAAAGAAGATATTAGAAATAAATGGGTTGCTGAACCTTATCAAGATGTTGGCTTAAAAGCTAATGACGTAGCAAATTTATTAGTTTTTGTGATTAAAATCTTATAGATTTTAACTATTGTCGAAGATTACATTATTATAAATATCTGCTATCTCTACCTCAACCCGCAAATATTTTAAAGTTATTATAGGAAGATTTTTATAAGCTTTTAAAAACCCGCAATCGCCTTCTTTTTGAAACTGTTCAATATAACATTTTTCCTGAGAAATTAATAAATATTCCTGAAAAGTTGGAATGGTTCGATAAGCAGTAAATTTATCTTCTTGATCATAATTAAAAGTATCTGTGCGTCTTTCTTGATAAGTCAGAGGTTCAGACATTACCATAATATCAGGATAAGTGGCCATTCGCCGCTCAGGTATCCATAAACGCTGAACAGTGACAAAAACGGCATAACATTGATTTGTGAGCGCGGTATATAAAGCCACTAATAAATTAGCAATAATGCGATTATTAGTCGGTGTTCCTACTATCATAGCAATAATTTTTCCATCAACCTATTCATGAGGAGTTTGTGATTGTATTTCTGGCTCAAAATATACTGTTTACTGTTTACTCGACCGAATCTAAAACCTAATTGGTTAAGCTAAAAGCTTTGATGTGCTTAGTTTCTAACCTTCTTTTTAGGCAGGAGAATTGTCAGACTCTTTCTTTTGCCTGTTGTCTGTTGCCTTTTGCCTTCAGAAGCTGATCACTGAAAAGTCTCCCCAAACCCTCACCGCTCAAGGAATTAGAAGTTTCACAGCATAATTAGGAGAGATACCTTGACTTTTGCGGCGGCTTGGGTTATGATTTTCTTACAATGGGACTGTTGTGTTTATGGTTAAGTGCTAAGATTTCCATTATTAGTAAACTGTTTTAAAAATATTTTCCCAAAATCTGCCAAAAAAAGCAAGCAAAATTTTGCCGTCAATTGTTAAGTTTTGTTAAGAAAAATAGCAAGAGCGGCAAGGAATAGAAATCCCTTACCGTTGACTTTGGCCGGACTCACCACTTCTTATAGGGTAAAAACTTACCCGACATAGTAATTTTAACGCGATCGCCTTTAGGGTCTTCCTCCTTATCCACGTCGAGGGTAAAATCGATCGCACTCATAATACCATCGCCGAATTTTTCATGAATCACCGATTTTAGTGGCATTCCATACACCTGCATGATCTCGTAGAAACGATAAATCAGGGGGTCGGTGGGGACAACAGGACCCAATCCCTTGACAGGATACTCGGTTAAGGATGCGACGATTTCGGTTCCCAGTCCCAAAGCTGCCACAATTTTCGTTGCTTCTTCTAGGGAGGCGCTCGCTTGCCGGTAAAAAACAGCGGCAATCCACACCTCATCTCGTCCTAGAATCGCTTCTAGGTCAGCGAAACTCAGGCCTTTTTCCTTCTTCGCTTCCAATAGTTTTGCGGTAATTTCGGGTATCATTGCTTATTTTTGCAGAATTTGTCTGCTTCTAGTTTACCTGAACATCAATTATATAAGTAAAAGTTATGACATTGATAAAAAAATATTCCTTAAAACCCCTTTACATAACTATAAAAAGCCGATAGTATTAACTCATGTCAAACAACGAACCTTGACAACCTAATACATACAGAAATTATCCAACCATGACTACAACTCTACAACAGCGCGAGAGCGCTTCCCTGTGGGAGCAGTTCTGTCAGTGGATCACCAGCACCAACAACCGTCTTTATGTCGGTTGGTTCGGTGTCATCATGATCCCCACCCTGCTCACCGCCACCACCTGCTTCATCATCGCCTTTATCGCCGCTCCTCCTGTAGATATCGACGGTATCCGCGAGCCTGTAGCCGGTTCTCTACTCTACGGAAACAACATCATCTCTGGTGCGGTTGTTCCCTCCTCCAACGCAATTGGACTCCACTTTTACCCCATCTGGGAAGCTGCTTCCTTAGATGAGTGGTTATACAACGGTGGTCCCTACCAGTTAGTCATTTTCCACTTCTTACTAGGTGTTTTCTGCTACCTCGGTCGTCAGTGGGAACTCTCTTTCCGTTTAGGAATGCGTCCTTGGATCTGTGTAGCTTACTCGGCACCTGTATCCGCCGCTACTGCTGTATTCTTAATCTAC
Source organism: Microcystis sp. M179S2 (assembly GCF_020245805.1). Classification (NCBI taxonomy): domain Bacteria; kingdom Bacillati; phylum Cyanobacteriota; class Cyanophyceae; order Chroococcales; family Microcystaceae; genus Microcystis; species Microcystis sp. M179S2. Next base: position 15,867 of record NZ_JADBUE010000010.1, read on the forward strand.
CCCATCGGACAAGGTTCCTTCTCTGATGGTATGCCTTTAGGAATCTCTGGAACCTTCAACTTTATGTTCGTGTTCCAAGCAGAACATAACATCCTGATGCACCCCTTCCATATGTTAGGTGTTGCTGGTGTGTTCGGCGGTTCCTTGTTCAGTGC
>NZ_JADBUE010000100.1:0-7746 GCF_020245805.1 Microcystis sp. M179S2
AAAAAATTTTGCCTCAAACCCTATCTGCGTAAGGAATTCAGGATTTTGTGTCCAGTAGTCCATTAGTATTATATTGCTTTAACTCAGGCTCTGTAAGACTTTTAGCCATAGCTAGTATGTTTATACGGGGGAAGTTCAGTAATAACTTGATTTTTTAGATTATTATAAAACTGGATAATATGAGTATTTGTGTCCGCAAGTAAAGCCTTTTTGGGATTAATATTAAAAGCCACCACCCCCGATCCAGAAAAGGGTTCTATCCAACGCCCAAAGCTCAGATCAGACACAATATTTTTAACATCTTTTACCAATTTAGTTTTAATTCCTTGACACTTAATCGGTGGCACAAGTGGCGTTAACTTCACTAAACACTCTCCTCATTAACAGTAATCTCTATCCACAGCCAACTTAGCTCCTGTTGGCTCGTGAATAAAGGTCAAATTAGGGTAAAAATTTTGTTGAGATACTAACTCTATCTTTAATTGGTTACATCTAGCAAAATTATCAAATATGGGAAAAAGAAGCAATTCTAGGATTTTGGGGATGATTTTCGTATCAATAGATATAGTATATACTTCTAGGCAGTTTAAATTCAGTACAGCTTATCCCAGAAACCATGAGACTCTTGCTAGAACAAATGAACTAAAAAAATCTCTCGTCACCATTCTTGTCAGAATTATGAGAATTACGTTACATTTAGTTAAGATTTAATTGGCTGCGGGGATTAATCTCGAAAAAATAACGTAAAATCCTTGACAAAAACAGCTAAATGAGTTAAGCAAAAATCTTTATCCTAGAACCACTAAACAAACATGAAACTATCCTGGAAAACGATTTTACTGTGGACATTGCCCGCCCTTGTGGTCGGTTTTTTCCTCTGGCAAGGCACTTTTGCCACGGCCACCAGTAATATCGGCAATAACACCGCCACTACCCGCATGACCTACGGACGCTTTCTAGAATACCTAGACAGTGGTAGGGTTGTCAGCGTCGATCTCTACGAAGGGGGCAGAACCGCGATCGTACAGGCCCTAGATCCGGAACTAGAAAACCGAGTACAACGCCTACGGGTCGATTTACCGGCCAATTCCCCGGATTTGATCGCCCGTTTACGCGATTCTAAAATTAGTTTCGATGCTCACCCGATGCGGAATGACGGCGCTTGGTGGGGATTCCTCGGTAATCTACTTTTCCCCTTTTTGCTGATTGCCGCTCTCTTTTTCCTGTTCCGCCGTTCTAATAATATCCCAGGCGGTCCGGGTCAAGCGATGAGTTTTGGTAAATCAAAAGCTCGTTTCCAGATGGAAGCAAAAACCGGTATCACTTTTGACGATGTGGCAGGAATTGACGAAGCGAAGGAAGAATTACAGGAAGTCGTCACTTTCCTCAAACAACCGGAGAAATTTACCGCCGTCGGTGCCAAAATCCCCAAAGGAGTCCTTTTAGTTGGTCCTCCGGGTACGGGTAAAACCCTGTTGGCTAAAGCGATCGCCGGTGAAGCGGGTGTACCTTTCTTCAGCATTTCCGGTTCGGAATTTGTGGAAATGTTTGTCGGTGTCGGTGCTTCTCGCGTGCGCGATTTGTTCAAAAAAGCCAAGGAAAATGCTCCCTGTTTAATCTTTATCGATGAAATTGACGCGGTAGGTCGTCAACGGGGTGCCGGTATCGGTGGCGGTAACGATGAACGGGAACAAACCCTGAACCAATTATTGACAGAAATGGACGGTTTCGAGGGTAATACGGGAATTATCATCATTGCCGCCACTAACCGCCCCGATGTTCTCGATTCCGCTCTCATGCGTCCGGGCCGTTTTGATCGCCAAGTAACCGTGGATGCACCCGATTTTAAAGGTCGTTTAGAGATTTTAGACGTTCACGCCCGCAATAAAAAGCTGGCTAACGACGTTTCCATCGAAGCGATCGCCCGTCGCACTCCGGGGTTCAGTGGAGCAGATTTAGCCAATTTACTGAACGAAGCGGCAATTTTAACCGCCCGTCGTCGCAAAGATGCCATTACCCTCCTAGAGATAGATGATGCGGTAGATCGCGTTATCGCCGGTATGGAAGGCACTCCTTTAGTCGATAGCAAGAGCAAGCGCTTAATCGCTTACCATGAAGTGGGTCATGCGATCGTGGGTACGCTCTTAAAAGATCACGATCCCGTCCAGAAAGTGACTCTGATTCCCCGGGGCCAGGCCCAGGGTTTAACTTGGTTCACTCCCAACGAAGAACAGGGTTTAACCACGAAAGCGCAGTTAATGGCCCGGATTTCCGGTGCTTTAGGTGGTCGGGCGGCTGAGGAAGAAATCTTCGGCTATGATGAGGTGACTACCGGTGCCGGTGGCGATTTACAGCAAGTTTCTGATATGGCCCGCCAGATGGTGACTCGTTTCGGGATGAGCGATTTGGGTCCTTTGTCCCTAGAAAGTCAAGGGGGTGAAGTGTTCCTCGGTGGCGGTTTGATGACTCGTTCCGAGTATTCTGAGAAGGTCGCTACTCGCATCGATGATCAGGTGCGATCGATCGTGGAACACTGCCATGAAATTTCTCGGCAAATTATTCGCGATCATCGCGAAGTGATCGATCGAGTGGTGGATCTGCTGATCGAAAAAGAAACGATCAATGGGGAAGAATTCCGGCAGATTGTGGCTGAATACGCCTACGTTCCCGAAAAAGAACAGTTTGTACCACAGTTATAGGTTGATTTCAATCTATAGGCGATCGGGTGGGTTAAAGCTCACCCGATTTTTTTATCCCAGTTAGGGTTTGCTGAATAAATGTGAAATGTAGGCAAGGTAAGAGTTTTGTGGCTTTTTTCGCGAAACAGGTGCAAGATTTTGAGAGAATCGTCGTTCAAAACCTTGCGTCTTCATCGGCCCGCGTCCTGTAGGGGCGAAGCATTCGGACAATCACCTATCGGTGAAACCATAGATTTTCTAACCGAATGCTTCGCCCGTACTTTTTGCCGCAAACCCTAGTTAAGGGTTCAAAAGCGGCAAAAATAAGGATTAAATTGCATAAAATCTGTAAATAGACAATTTAATTGATTATCATTCATTCTTAATTCTCCTGACGACCGACTACTGGCTACTGACTCCTAACCCTAACAACAATTTTTGATTTTTACAATTAGTCATCATCATCATCGTCATCGTCTTTTTTATCCCGTTGATTATCACCGTCTTTTTGCTGCTTTTCCCCGTCTTTATCGCTATCTTCGTCTTTTTGGGGGGATTCTACCGTGGTAGGGACGGTTTTCGGTTCTTCGGCTTCTTTTCCTCCCTGACAAGCACCTAAAACCGTAGTCAAGGTTAACAGAATCAGCAAAACTAAGGATTTGATTTTCAAGGTCTTTCTCCCCACTCGATCGATAAATATAACAATTTTAAGACTTTTGGGCGGTGGATAGTTTGGCCAATGCCAAGAAAGTGCATTCCCAGACTAAACGGGGTTGAACGTAGGCTAACAGCTGCCGGCGGGTTTTTTCCAAGATTTCTAAAATCGATCGCTCTCGTCGTCGTTGCCAATCCTCATACTGAAGATAACTCACATACCATAATTGGGTTTCCGTGTCAAGAGTTTGAGCAATAATTTTGGCTAATTCCAGTGCTTGGGAGAGTTTTAGGGGAAATTTGCTCAAAGATCGCGGTAAATCTTGGGGGAGACTGTCGAGAAACTCTAAAGCGGCGATCGCTTCTCCGGGGCTACCTTGGGCTAAACCGAGAATTGCCGGATAATTGAGAACGCGAGCGTGTCCGTGAGAGCGGAGGACTTGAGCGAGATTTTCTTCCGAAAGACGCTGAAAAGGGATGTGTTGACAGCGAGAAACGAGAGTAGGTAGTAAAGAGGAGGGACTGGGAGCAATCAGGATTAAAGTGGCTTTTCCCGGTTCCTCAAGCGTTTTTAAGAGGGCATTTGCCGCCGATTCCGTCATGGTGTCTGCTTCCTCGATCACTACCACAGAGCGGGACGATTCCAGGGGAGGACGACTTAAAAAGTTAGTAATCTCGCGAATTTGTTCGATGCGGATTTGCGGGGGAGCTTTACGCTTGAGATTGCTTTCCTGTGCTTCTTTTGCGGTGAGCAGTTTGCCTTGGTGTTGATAAGTGGGTTCAATCCAGAGTAAATCGGGATGATTGCCTCCCAGAAAGCGTTTCAGGATTAATTCCCTTGTTTCCGGCGATCGATCTCTAGTTAATAAGTCTTGACAGAAACATTTTGCTGCTAGATTGCGTCCAATCCCCTTAGCGCCGGCGAATAAGTAAGCGGGAGCGATCGAATTGATTTCAAGCGCTCTTTGTAGTAGTTCAATGGCCTGATTTTGACCGATTAACCGTGACCAATCTATCATCTTTTCCCTGCCATGGCTCGCTATTCCTGTTCTTATTTTGTCGGAATTTCTCCTCATCAGACCGGGTTTTTATACGATGATATCCTAAGTTTGGGTGAATTTGAAATCATCAAGCGCCGGCCCGATGTCTTGCTTTTATCGGAAGTTCCTAACGATGCTCTCTTTCCCCAGTTAGTGAAAGTGGAATTATTTATTCATCCTCCCACTAGCTCGGAACTTCAGATCGATTTATTGGTAAAAAATCATGAATTGCCCCTGAGAACTAATAATCGTTGTCGGCGATTTTTTGAATCTATTCACCAGATTATTACCAACAATTATCAAGGTCAATCGCTGACCAGAATTACCGCTTAACCCGATTTGTTCCTGTCTCCGTCAACTGACAAAGACGGGGACAAAATACCATCTTATCACCGTGATTTAACTGGGGTGCTAACTTTTCCTTCCCTATCTCCATCAATAATACGATAGATAACTTCGCTTTAAATAGGGTTTGCTGAAAAAGTTTCTCGTGGGGGCAGGGTGTGGGGTGTAGGGTGTAGGGTTTTACCCATTTTCATGTGGTCAATTACCTAATTTTCAGGGAAAAAGTATCTGAATTTTACCCCCGATCACTCCCATGGCCAGTACTTTTTGATTTCCCAAAAGTCTAAAAGTCTTACCCAACAAGGTTTTTAGATTGATCGAGAAAAAATCGGTAATTGCTTTAGTTTTTGCCTTCCTGCGTCGATTTGAGCGGTGGAAATTGACGACGTAAAAGCAAGGAATTACTCACTACCATAACCGAACTAAAAGCCATCAAAGCTGCTGCTAGGGCCGGACTGAAAGCTAGACCCCAACGGGGCAGTAATAAACCACCGGCAATGGGAATAGCAAAGGTATTATAACCCAAAGCCCAAAAAAGATTTTGTCGGATTTTTTGCCATGTGGCCAGACTTAAATGCAGAGATTGCACCACATCCTCCAGGCGATCGCTAATTAAAACGATCCCGGCCGTTTCCATGGCCACTTCTGTGCCACCGGCCAGAGCAATACCGATGTTAGCCTGTCCTAGTGCAGGAGCGTCATTGATACCATCCCCGACCATAGCCACGATTTTGCCCTCTTTTGTCTGTAGGTCGGCAATTAAGGCGGATTTTTCGGTGGGGGCAACTTCGGCATAAAATTGGCTAATACCCAAACTATTAGCGATCGCTGTCACCACTTCTTGGCGATCGCCACTGAGTAAAATCACCTCTAAACCGAGTTTTTGCAACTGATTGACGGTTGTTTGAGCATCGGGACGCAATCGATCCTGAAAAGCGATCGCGCCGAGTAATTGTTCTTCCATCCCCAGATAAATCACCGTTTTACCCGCTTGTAAAAGCTCTTGAATCCCCCAGATAGTTTCATCGATTTTAATGCCGTTCTGCGCCAACCATTGCCGATTTCCCAGAACAATTTTCGACCCCTGCACCCTTGCAGAAACTCCCAATCCGGCCACAGTTTGAAAATCTTCCCCCGTCAGGTTAGTAGGGGGAGTAACCGCGTCTAAAATCGCCCGAGCGAGAGGATGATTAGTACCACTCTCCACTACTGCCGCTAATTGTTGAATTTCCAGGGGATTAAGGATAGAAAAACTCAAACAATCGGTAATTTCCGGATGACCTTGGCTAAGGGTTCCCGTTTTGTCAAAAACCACCGTTTGCAGTTGCGAGACGGTTTCCAAAACATCGCCCCCTTTAATTAAAATACCCCGTTCGGCTGCTAAACTGGTTCCCACCAGTAGGGCCGTCGGTGTGGCTAAACCGAGAGCGCAGGGACAAGCGACCACAAGCACAGAAATCGCTAATTTTAGGGACAAAAGTAGGGGAGAAGTGGGTTGAATCATCTCGTGGTGTCCTGTGGTTGACCCTAACACCTCTGGAAAGAGCCTAGTTCCCCAAAAATACCAAAAGAGCAGCACAATTAGGGCAATTATCATGACTCCGTAGGCAAAATAACCCGCTACCCGGTCCGCTATCTTCTGTACCGGGGCCTTGCGAGTTTGGGCTGATTCCACGGCTGCGATAATCTTAGCTAGGGTGGTATCAGTCCCCACCTGACGAGTTTGCACGGCGATCGCACCAGAGAGATTGAAACTGCCAGCAATGACTAGATCTCCCATTTCCTTAACCACCGGCAGCGATTCCCCCGTTAATAAAGCTTCATCTACCGTGGTTCTTCCCTGAATAATCTCCCCATCCACGGGAATTTTTTCCCCGGGTAAGACACGCACCCATTCCCCGACGCGCAACTGTTCCACGGGAATGGCCACGCCCACACGGTCATCTGTACTACCAATCAGGTGAGCCACTGCCGGTTGTAGGGAGGTAAGCGCTTCTAAGTCTGCGGCTGCGCGATGACGGGAATGCGCTTCTAGAGTCCGTCCGAGGAGAATAAACCCTAACAGCATGACCGGTTCATCGAAAAAGCACTCTAGACCGAGATTAGGCAAGATAAGAGCCAAACAACTGGCTATATAGGCGCTACCTGTGCCTAAACTAACGAGAGTGTTCATATTTGGCATCCCGTGCCGTAATCCGCGCCAACCATCGATGAAAATATCGCGGCCGGGGAATAAAATGGCTAGGGTGGCTAAAGTCCAGTGAAAAGCAATACTTTGAAAGATAGGGATTTCTGGTCCCCCGATGTGGTGTAAGTGACCAATCAGGGAAAAAACCAGTAAACAACAAGCGATCGCTAATCGGTATAATTGTTGTTGCTGTTCTTTTTGTTGGTTTTGCAGCCGTTGATTTTGTTGAGAAAGGGGAGTCGATGAGCTGCGCGGTTGGGTGGGGAATCCAATCGCGGTTAATTTTGCGGCTAACTGCTCTGGTGCGATCGCATCTGGTTGGTATTCAATCACGGCAATTTCCGTGATTAGGTTAACTTGGGCCGATTTTACCCCTTGATTTTGGCTGAGTTGTCGTTCTACGGCACTAACACAGCCAGCGCATTTCATGCCTTTTACGTCTAGAGTAGCGGTTTTTAGTCCAGTTTCGGCGGCTAGGATCATAGAAAAAGTAGGCAAGGATGGTCTTTACTTCTATCCTAGAAATTATCGACGGATTTTTAAACTATTTTAGCGAGTAGGGTTACAGATAGATGAAATTTCATTACAGATAGCTGAAATTTCAGGTAGCCGATCTGGTAGGGTGCGTTAATGAAATGTAACGCACCTTATCTAATGTTCAAAATTCGTGCGTTACGCTAACGCTAACACACCCTACTGGACTGTTTCAGTGCGATCTTGTAGGGTGCGTTAATGAAATGTAACGCACCTTATCTAATGTTCAAAATTCGTGCGTTACGCTAACGCTAACACACCCTACTGGACTGTTTCAGTGCGATCTTGTAGGGTGCGTTAATGAAAT
>NZ_JADBUE010000101.1:0-15575 GCF_020245805.1 Microcystis sp. M179S2
ATAAATTGGCTAGGTATAGATGGAAAAAGTCTCAAAAACACCCGAAAAAATCCTAACAATGAACAACAAAATTTTATCATGTTTGTCTCATTGTTTAGTCAAGAAAGTGGCTTAGTATTACACTTAAAAAGAATCGAAAACATAAAAGGGTCTGAAATCGACGAAGGTCAAGCTATAATTCAGGATTGCACTCTCGAAAATAAAGTTTTTACTGGGGATGCTTTACACTGTCAGAAAAAAACAATCAGCTTAATAGCCAAGAGTAAAAATGATTATGTTATCACGGTTAAAGGAAATCAGAATGCAAGACCTGAGTAATTCCTCAAAGCCAGAAAGTTGCTTTCTCGAACAAGATAATAGTCATGGTCGAAAAATATCAAGAAAAATAGAAGTTTTTAAGGTGAGGAAAAATGAAAGACAAGGGTTGGAAAATCTACGAAGAGTTATTAAAGTAGAAAGAAGGGGTAGTCGCGGGGATAAAACGTATGAAGAAACAGCTTACTATATCAGTAGCCTAACTGAATCCGCTCAAGTATTTGCTAAAATTATTCGAGGACACTGGAAAATAGAAAATCAGTTACATTGGGTAAAAGATGTAATTTTTGAGGAAGATAAAAGCGAGATCAGTGATTTTCAAGCGGCCAGCAATTGGTCAATTCTCACAACCATAGGATTGAATCTTTTCAGAGGTTTGGGTTTTCTCTCAATAACAGAGGGACAGAGGTGGTTAGCTGAACGTTGGGAAAAACTGATAGTTTTATCGACGTAAGAAGCAGAAAAATTAGCTAAATTAACAGGATGTACTCTCAGACAATTTCAAGAGAGATAGGCTTTTAGTGGCTTGGGAACAAGCTTTATCAATTTATTCATAATAAATTTGGCAGAGGATTAAAGATTAGTTATTGTGACTGATTCTTTTGGTTAGAAAAAGATAAACTTGAGAATCTTCGGTCAAATTTATTGACTCAAAATCCGCTGTACTTAATTTAAATGAATCAACCCTAGGGGGCTGGGGGGGTGTAGGGTTTTACCCATTTTCAGGGAAAAAGTGCCTAAATTTCCCCCCCGATCACTCCAATCACTGACACTTTTTGATGGGAAAAAAGTCTCAAGGACGATCCTGGGCAAAAAATCTAACTTAAACAGCGAATTGCCTCCAATAAACCCCTGGCTTTGTTGAGGGTTTCTTCGTACTCTTTCTCCGGCTCAGAATCGGCTACTAGCCCTGCTCCCGCTTGCACGGAAACCAGATAATTTTGATTACCTTGGGGACGAACAATCATAGTGCGAATTGTGATGGCACTATTTAACTGTCCCTCGAAATCGTAGTAACCATAAACCCCTGAATAGGGACCACGACGACAGGGTTCTAATTCATGGATAATTTCCATAGCGCGAATTTTCGGGGCCCCACTGACGGTTCCCGCGGGAAAACAAGCTTTTAATAAATCCCAAGCACTTTTATTGGTTGCTAAATCCCCGACCACATTACTAACAATGTGCATAACGTGGGAATAACGTTCAATTATCATTAATTCATCCACTTTGACCGTACCTCGATCGCACACCCGACCTAGATCATTTCTCCCCAAATCCACTAACATAATATGCTCGGCAATTTCTTTGGGATCTTGCAATAAATCCGTTGCTAAAGCTTGGTCTTCACTCAAGTTTTGTCCCCGGCGACGGGTGCCAGCAATTGGTCTGACCGTAGCCTTTATTTTACCTAATTCGTCCCGTTCTGCCTTAACCATCACTTCAGGACTAGAGCCAATAATTTGCCAATCCTTAAAGTTATAAAAAGCCATGTAGGGAGAAGGATTAATCAGACGCAGGGAACGATATAAATCGAAGGGATGACCCTGATAATTGGCATTTAAACGCTGGGAAATAACCACCTGAAAAATATCCCCCGCTTTGATGTAATCCTTCGCTTTCAAGACATTTTGACAGAATTTTTCCTGAGTTGTATTGCTTTCATAGACTAATTCTTTTCCCTGACCAACCGGTAATAATTCCAGGGTTTTGGCATTAGTTGGTAGGGGTAATCGTAACTTCAGAACTAACTGTGTCACTCGATCGCAGGCCGCTTGATAAGCGGCCGCTAAATCGGGATTTTTACCCCGGATATCGGCATAAGCGATCGCCCAGATTTTCCGTTTAACTTGATCGAAAATAATCAGATTATCCACCTGCATCCAAATACCATCCGGTAGATCGGCATCGGTAGCGGGATAAATAGGCACTCGCGGTTCGATCCAATTAATTAATTCATAACCCCAAAAACCAAATAAACCCCCTATTCCGGCGGGTAATTGCGGCAATTTAACCGGCACGATCGGGGCTAAACATTGGGTTAAAATCTCGAAAGGATCCCCCGAAAAAATCTCTTGAGAACCATCGCGAAAACTTTGGGTAGTGGTGTTTCCCCGCGCTTCTAATACCCAGACGGGATCACCTCCTAAAAAGCTGTAGCGTCCCAAGGTTTCGCCCCCTTCCACCGACTCTAATAAAAAATTGTAGGCTTGATCGGCACAAACTTTATACCAGGCCGAAACGGGTGTTTCTAGGTCAGCGATCCATTCTTGATAGACAGGAATAAAGTTACCTTGGCCAGCGAGTTGACGAAAGCGATCGAAGTCGGGGAAGATCATATTTTGATGGTTCAGGAAACGGATAGCACAACACTTGTAGGGGAGAAAACGGAATGATGAATTATGAATTATGAAGGAGTGGGAAGTGGGGAAGTGGAGAGGTGGGGTAGTGGGGAAGTGGGGTAGTGGGGTAGTGGGGAAGTGGGGAAGTTGTCTCATCACCCTAACACCCCAAAACCCCCCGCAACGCGCACGCAGTGACCACCCTATCTCTTGAATACTGACTCCTAACTCGTAACCCCAGGAAAAACTTTTTGCCGCAAACCCTAACTAGCAATTAATTGCCGATTGCGATAAGAGAAATCGAGAGTCAGAAGTTAAATCTTGGGGCTAAATAGCTTCTTAATCTAACTCCCCACTCTCGATTTTAGGGATTATTTATGCTTCGTAGGGAGTGACACCAGAGAACTTAATTGTCGCTGGTTCGGGGTTTTTGCCGATATTGCGGTCTTTTTTGCCGAAAAATTCACGACCAGCGTTAACTTTTTCGGGGAAGACACCATCAGCAGGGTGGAGATATTGCACTTCACCACTGGGGTAAATCCGATAGATTTTGTAATCTTCGATTTTGGGCTTGAATTTCGTCCGTAATTGGGTACCAAGAGCGAGCGCGTGTTCTTTGCGGGCCAAATAGAGGAGATTTTCGCCTTCGTTCATGATAGCGGCGCCACCGGTGGGCATTTCAAAGACTTGTTCTTTGCTGCTTGTCCAGGTGATGGCGTACTTTTCTTCCAGATCGGCTTTGGTGAGTAAACCGCCCGTGCTGCCACCGAACTTAGGAGCTTTTCCAGAAAGTTCTGTCATAGGATTTTGTTCTCTCTACAAAAATAAACAAAAGGGGTTTTAGGGAATCCTATCACTGACACCCCCTCTCTCTAGTAGTCTTGTCAAGAACTGTAACATTATTTTGTACTAGACTATAGAACTAAGCTCTTGGCCGATCGCCAACTTGACTAGGAATCAGCCGCCACTTTAATCGATCGCCCGTCGGGAAATTTGCCAACTTAAAAAAATTACCGGAATTAATCCCACTAAGACAATGGCCAGGGCCGGGGCCGCCGCTTCCACTAAACGTTCATCACTGGCGTATTGATAAACGCGCACCGCTAGGGTATCAAAATTAAAAGGTCTTAAGACCAAAGTAGCCGGTAATTCCTTCATCACATCGACAAAAACTAACATAGCCGCCGTCAATAATCCCCCCGACAAAAGGGGAATATGCACTTTAATTAAAGTGGCACCAGTGCCATAGCCAAGGCTGCGGGAAGCATCATCTAAACTAGGTTTAATTTTACTTAAACTCGATTCTAACGTGGAAAAAGCTACGGCTAAAAACCGGACAATATAGGCAAAAATCACACAGAAAATCGTGCCGCTCAGAATTAAATTGATATTTAATACCTGATTGAAAAAGTTATCTAATTTGCCGATAGGAATTAAAACCCCCACCGCAATAACAATGCCGGGGATAGCGTAACCAGCCGCCGCAATCCGCACAGAACCCTTAAGAGTTTTATTCGGATTAAGTCTTTCCCCGTAGGCGAGAATTAAAGCTAAAACTACCGCAATAATTGCGCTTAAACTAGCCAGAAAAAAACTGTTTACCGATAAACTAAGAAAGTCATTATTAAAAGTTTCTTGGGCATGATTAAATGCTAGATAGGCCAGATAGAAAGCAGGGGCGATAAACCCAAGAAATACTGGTAAAAAACAGGCGATCATTGCCAAAAAACTGCGAACAAATCCTAGTTCGTACTTAGTCTGTGACTGGAAACGATTGGTCATTTCATAGTAACGAGCTTGACGACGGGAGGATTGTTCGAGGAAAACTAAAACGAGGATAAATACCATTAAAACTGTTGATAACTGCCCCGCTGCTATGCGATCACCCATACCGAACCAAGTATTATAAATCCCCGTGGTAAAAGCATTAATTCCAAAATACTGCACCGTACCAAAATCGTTAAGAGTTTCCATTAAAGCTAGAGCTAATCCCGCCATAATTGCCGGTCTTGCTAGGGGTAAAGCGACAGTAAAAAAACTGCGCCAAGGATTACATCCCAAGGAGCGACTTGCCTCCACCGTGCAGACAGATTGCTCTAAAAAACCGACCCTTGCTAACAGATAAACGTAGGGATAAAGCACCAGTATTAACATCAGAATTCCCCCCCAAAGAGAACGGATATTAGGAAACCAATAATCCTCGACACTATTCCAACCGCAAAGACTTCTTAAGAAGGTCTGCACTGGGCCAAAATAGTCCATCATATTGGTATAAGTATAGGCCAAGAGATAGGCAGGAGCGGCAAGGGGTAGTAATAATAACCATTGAAATTGTTGACAACCGGGAAATTGACACATCGTTGTTAACCAAGCTGTGCCGACACCGATGATGAAAACGCCGCTGCCCACCCCGCACATTAACCAAAAAGAATTAACTAGATAATCCCAGAGAACAGTTTCGATCAGATGTTGCCAGACTTGACTGGAATTAGTTAATAAACTACTGGCAACCGATAAAATCGGCAGGGAAACAAGCAGGGCAATTAGTAAAACTGCAATTGTCCATCCCTGTCTAGCAAAAGAGCGAGATTCTTTCAGCAAAAACATTTTTAATAAGATTGTTAAAGCAATTTTTAGAGAACGGTCTAGTTATGCCTTCTTCGCTTGTGAGGTCAACTTACAGCCAGCAGTTCATTCAGCTTGTTTTTCAGATTTGGCGATGTCATCAGCGGGTTGTAAACTTCTCCTGCGTAAGGTTGCCAAACATAACTAGGGCTAAAGGAGCGAAAGACTGGCAATATTCCTAGCTCGCCTGCAAGTGGTTTCGCTAAAACCAGTCCTGGGATAGATAGATTGGATGATTCTTCGATAAGCTCAGTGTATGTTCTAAACTCATCGACTTCAACACCAACCAGTGCATAACGGAAGGTGGGGGCAAATACTAGGGACTGATAGAGTAAAATACCTAACTCTGTCGTTGAATAGGCACTTTCAGGGCCGTCTATTCCCACTTCGCTAAGATTATTTGGTGAAATGCGACACCACCAATTTTCTTCTATGTCTTGGAATATGTCTGTGCGACATTGGCACTGGCGACCATTTGACAGCAACAATGACATTCCCTGAAAATGTTGAGCAAATTTATCGGCCTTGCTCTCATCAGAACCACATTCTGCGGATAAACTAAATATCCATGCCATTTTCATAGACTCCTATTGTGTGTATGCCACTAATCCACCTTTTCCCAATATTTTTGGGTCTTTGCCAATGCCGCTTCGTACCTTTCTAGAGCCATTGTAACTCTTGGCATGATGCTAACGTGGGTTGGGCTATCTTGGACAGCCTGTAAATCTCCTGTAATAATGCTGTCATCAATCTGCCACAAAGGAGCTTTGCCCATGCCGCCAAATTTTGGCTGTAACTGCTCACTTTTCACTCCTCACCCCCTCACGAACCAAAAAGCCTGTAAACTTGATTTTATAAGGTGGATTTGCTATTATTTGGCTCTTGCAAGCGATGCAAGCACTCCTGAACTGATAACACAGGTACCGATGAATTCAAAAACCCTTGATTATCTCGGGTCAAGATAGCATCAAGTCCTTGAGCTACAGCACAAGCAACCTGAATCCCATCCTCATAATCAGCCAAACCTGAACTAAACGCTACCTCTAGAACCTCCCGGTTTACAGGGCAGATTTCCATTGCTGTCAATGTCTCTGAAACTGCTTGCCGTGCTTGCTCAATACTGCGCGTGTGTCTTCGAGCAATGTAAAAAATGTCCGTGAGGGTTGTGGCTGTGACATACCCGACGATCTGACCGGAATCGATCGCCTGAAATAGTCGTTCTGCATCTTGGAAAAATAGCTCTCTCTGCAATAGAAAATCTAGGAGAACATTAGTATCAATTAAAACTCTCACTAAAGGTATTTCTCCAGCCGACGCTCTTCCAACATGGCAGCTACTTCTTGGTCGGTTGGTGCAAGTTGGTCTGTTTTGAGTAAGCCACGCATCCGTTGAATTGCACCAGCACGATCAGGTCTAGCAATTGGGGTACTCTGCAAGGACTCAATAATGGCGCTAACCAGCGCAAGTCGCTCGCTCGGTGATAGCTTAACCGCTTCTTCCTTTAGGTCTTGTAGTAACATAGACATTCCTTGGGGCTGAATATTCTGGAATTTCTTAAAAATAATTATAACCCTGATTTATGATCAGGGCTGTAGGGCGAGTTAGCAACAACGTAACCCGGGGAATATCAGGAAATTGATGGTGCGTTACACGAGAAAAAATTAGTTAATCAATAGGCCTAGGTCATTGGCTCCTAAAAATTAGGATTTCTCTAACAGTTTGCGGTAGTCAAACACGCGAATGAGCGTCCCTTTTTTGGGTAAATCGGCGGCACGAATCCGTAATTTATTGTCCTCGATCAAACGGATATTTTTATCCTTGACTAACTTGAGAAACTCATCTACAGACACCAATTCACAGGCATTTTTATCGGCGGCACTGGTGAAGTATTGAGTTGGTATAGCAATTCGCGGTTGTAAAACTTCGATCGCCTGTTTTGCTTCTTGGGGATTATAATTTTTTGGACCACCTCCCACGGGAATAAAAGCTAAATCCGGCGAACCTAGGAGAATTCTTTGTTCTAATTCGATTGGGGCCGCTGCCCCCCCTAAATGGACAATACTAATCCCCGCTTGGGTCCAACGCCAGGCCACATTCATACCGAAACGTTGCCCACCCATGCGATCGTGGGCGATACTAATACCCTGTAGTTTTAATTTACCCAGATCGTAGGCCCCCGGCTCAAACAAAATTTTCGGATTACCGGGTAAACCCTCGGCCGCCCCTTCATCCCACAGTTGACTACTAATTAAAACGATATCTGCTTCTACTTTTGGCAAAGGAAAACCCGCCGTACAACCAATTGCCCGGAAAGGATTAACTAGGACTCTTTGCCCTCCTCCGGTGAATAAAAAGCAACTATGACCCAACCATTGAACTAAGAGGGAATTATCGGGTTTTTGGGGGGAAGTGGGGTTAGTGGGTTTCGGTTTAGTTTCCGCTAAAACTGAGCTTACTGCCACGGTTAAGAAACTTGCCCCCGCCGATAAGATAAAATCTCGCCTTTTCATAAATGTAGATGCAGAATTAATCAATTGAAGGTTAATTTCAGGGGTTGGGGATTAGCAAACACTAGAGGGATCGCAGAAAGTTTCTTAAAAGTTCCTTGCCAGCAGTGGTTAAAATACTTTCGGGATGAAATTGTACTCCTTGAATGTGGGGGTAATCCCGATGACGGACTCCCATGACCGTGCCATCTTCTACCCAGGCCGTGATCTCTAAATTATCTGGCATAGTTGAGCGATCGATCACTAAACTATGGTAACGGGTGGCAGTAAAAGGATTTTCTAAGCCTTGAAATACCCCTTCATTGTTGTGATAGATTGGGGAAGTTTTGCCGTGCATTAAGACCGGGGCCCAGACCACATCCCCCCCGAATACTTGACCGATACTTTGATGACCGAGACAGACCCCCAAGATTGGCATATAGGGGCCAAATTTGGCGATTAATTCCAGAGATATGCCCGCATCGACCGGACGACCTGGACCGGGGGAAATGACAATTCCATCCGGCCGCATTTGTTCGATCGTGGCCAGATCGATTTTATCATTACGATAGACCTCGATCGGCACGGCGATCGGGAACTCGGAGGCTAATTCTCCCAAATACTGGACTAAATTGTAGGTAAAACTATCATAGTTATCGATGACGATTATCAAGAGTCTCTCTCCTTTCTTTAGCCTCGCTCAGTATTTTCATTCTACACCCCGGCTGTCTCGATCGAGATAGCCGGGGTGTAGGGGGTAGGCTATTTTTGAGCAGTCAGCTAGAATCTGCCCGGAATTGCTAATTAGGGTTGGCTGAATAAATCTAAAAACCTTATCCAACAAGGTGTTTAGATTTTTTTTCCCTCAAAAAGTGCCGACCATTGGAGTGATTGGGGGGACAATTCAGGGACTTTTTCCCTAAAAATTAGGTAATTGACTCCCTGAAAATGGGTAAAACCCTACACCCCACACCCCACACCCTGCCCCCACGAAAAACTTTTTGCCGCAAACCCTAATCACAGCCTAAACTATCTCTGGTGGCCACTCCCGTGACCGGATTAATCCCATCGGCCCGTTCACACATTAACTTGACCTGATAGCTATCAATTACCGCGTTAGTGAAATCGGCCCAGGTAATAATCGTGTCTTGACACTCCCCACCGTAAAACGGACGGGGATTCTTGGTTCAACGACAGGGCTTAAAAATCTAAAGGAAGTGTAACCTTCACCCTACGACCAAATACCCCATCTAAAGATGCAAATATCGAGCCAGTAGCAATAGACCCCTAGCGGCCTTATCTCCCCAAGCGTAGATTATACTGTTCGGGTATGCCCTACCCTACAGTTTGAGTTTTCAGGGTTATGGGTGCTAGTTTTCGGTACTCGTTAGAGTCCATACGTTTTTTAAGAGGTTATTCGCTCCTCTGTGCAAGGAAGCCCAACCACTGGCATGAGCGTCCTGGTGTTTTTTATACCGCTCACGGGCGGTTTAACTTAAAGGAGGCTACCTTTGGTCTGCTGATATTGTAGTCTACTGACAACACAATGTCAAGACCTAATATCTTACAAGTGAGACTTTCTGACGAAGAACTAGAAAAACTCAAACGGTATGCTCAACAAAAACAAATTTCTGCTGCCGAAGTTGTCAGGGATTGGATTAAAAAGTTAAAGTAATCAAGCCGCCCTCCGCTCCGCTAAAGGGCGGGGTTTTCAACCCAAATTTTCGATAAATCGGCCCCTTCTAGGTTAACTCCCCGCATCGCAGCAGCGGCGAAAACTCCTCCGCGTAAATCCTGATGGGAAAAATCCCGATCTTGCAGCTGGGCAAAACTATAGTTAATCGTTTTATCTTGGGCCAAAGCCACCGGACGGGCCGCGAAAAGTAGCCAAAGAATCGCCAGCAAAATAATTAAAACCAGACTGAAAAAATTTTTCAACATTGTTACTGTTGAGCGTCGAGAAACTGGGCCACATCATCACCCACCCGAATAGTTAGGTCTGAGTCTAAAGCACCAGTGGAGGATGATTCTACTTTACCGATTCCCAATTGATTTTTCAAGAGGTTAGCGGACTGAATATCACCTTTTTGAGCAATAATTGCCGTGGTTTCTAGCTTTTGGGAGGAGTCATCGCTAATATAAACATTTGTGTAGCCCTGTTTGGCCAGATAATTGCGAGTACGACGGGCTAAACCTTTGGTATGGGTGGCATTTTGAATGGCAATCCGCAGACTATAAATGGAGGTTTCTCCCCGCGAATAGTTATCGGTAAAATTATTAGCCACAATGGTTCTAATTTCGCGACGGTTCAAAATCCAATAACTGCGACCATCGTATTCATCGAGGTTATTAAACCGGCCGGGGAGTAGGATCATTCTTAAGTCATCCTGTTTAATTTCCCGGCCAAAATTAGCGATAGCCAGCATTTCCTCGACGCTTAAATTCGTATCGATATATTGTTGTAAAACCTGTACTGCTTTCGGGAGACTGGGGAGAATTGTCGGACTAAAAATCTTTTGTTGTAGTGCTTTTAATAAAATTTGTTGTCTTTGTACGCGACCGATATCGCCGTATTGCTGGTTACGAAAACGGGCAAATTGTTCGGCTTGGTCGCCGTTGAGATTTTGCCAACCCTCTTGTAAATCAATTTCTAATTTTTGGGTGACATCTTTATGATACATTCGTTCGGGTACATAAACCTCTACACCCCCGACTAAATCGACTAATTCCTTAAAGGCATCGGTAGTCACCCGGACATAGCGATCTACGGTGACATCCCCTAAAGTATTACTGACCACTTCCGCCGCTAGAGTTGGTCCACCGTGAACATTGGCATCGTTAATTTTAGTGAAACCGTGGCCAGGGATTCTGACGCGGCTATCGCGAGGGATAGACAACATTCTCACGGTTTTATCGCTAGGATCGAAGCGCACTAGGAGCATGGTATCGCTGCGACCTTTAAATACATCGTCGCCGTTTTTGGCATCTAAAACTCGATCGATGCCCATAACTAAAATATTAACAGGACGAGAAAGCTGCTGGTTAATTAAGCTATTCCAAGCTTGAGCCTCAAGGATGTCTGTTTGGGTGGGAAAAGTCGTTTTTTGGAAGATAGCCCCAATTGGCGCCGGTAAGGGACTAATTAAAGCGACGGCAGCCCCAACAGTGGCGGAAACTAGGGCGGTAAAACTGAGGGTTATTCCCCAAAATAAGCCCTTTTGCAGGGGAGATGCTTTTTTTAAACCGGACATGACCGAACTGACCACCGTGAGGGTATTTTCTGAGTTTTGGCTGTATTCTTGCTTTTCAAACCGCCCCGAAACATTGGCCATGAACTAACCTCAACATCTGATTAAAAGCTTACTTTAGGATGTGACTGCTGATCCATAGAATCTATCTCTAGCGCAAAAGTTCCAGATATTGGTCACTCCCCCCTCGCTGGCTATTGTAACATATTGTTAAGGAACCGGCTATAATAGACCTCTTGTAAAAATCAAAATTTGTCTTGGTTGGTTAGGAGTCGGTCGTCAGTAGTCAGTATTCAGGAGAATTAAGAATGAATAATGAGCAATTAAATGGTCTATTTAGAGATTTTATGCCATTTAATCCTTATTTTTGCGGTTTTTGAACCCTGAAAAGTTAATTAGGCAAGAGGAATTTGAGGGATTCAGTTCGGTTATAGATTATCTCTGTGGCCAAGAATTAAGAGAGGTGGAAACTTGAAGATGACAGAACTAAGGTTATTCTCCTTGTTTTTATCCCTTAGCTTTTGGCTAGTTGGGCATTTGTTTCTGTCAATAAATTCTGATCTATTTTTTATGAAAATCATCTCTATTCCCCCATCATCGACCCAAGAATATCTCTGTATAAGAGACTTAAATCTCTACAATTCTCCCAGTTGTCAAGAGTTAGCTACCCAAGCACAACAGGGAAGACAATTAAAATTTATTTCCCTAGAAATTACCGAAAAAGGGCTACAAATTCAGCTAAGGGAAGATAATTATTTAGCTTGGTTATGCGGAGAAGATTTAGATGCAATTGCGGTGGCCACCACAGCTTATCAAAAAATTCCTCTAACTCGTTCAGACATAGAAAAACATATTCCTGAGATTATCACTTTTACTCAGGAAGCAAGGAACCGTACCAATCATTATCTCTGGGGTGGAACCCTTGCACCTAATTACGATTGTTCAGGATTAATCCAGGCTGCTTTTGCCACTTTTGGTATTTGGTTGCCGAGGGATTCCTATCAACAGGAGGCTTTTTGTCAAAAAATAAACCGAGAGGAATTACTCCCAGGAGATTTAATTTTTTTTGGTGATAAAAGAGTTAATCATGTGGCTTTATATCTAGGGAATAATCAATATATCCACAGTTCAGGAAAAGAAACAGGTAACAATGGTATCGCTATAAATCTACTTACTGATGATAGGGATAGCGTTAGTCGTCATTATTATCAAAAATTATGGAGTTTCGGTCGAGTTATGCACAATTAATCAGTTATCAGTTATGGGTTTACTGTTCACTGTTCACTCCTTACTCTCCCCCATAGGTAATCATGTCAGAAAACATCTCCCTAAGCGGTCTGTCAATTCGTCGTCACATAGGAGTATTGATGTTAACTATAGCAGTTATCATCATCGGTCTTTTTTTTCTAAATCGTTTAGAAGTGGACTTGCTTCCTTCTATCACTTATCCCCGCATTAGTTTAAGGATGAATGTACCCGGAGTTTCCCCGGAAGTCATTCTCGAAGAAGTCACTAAACCCCTAGAAGAAGGAATGAGTGCCACCGAGGGAGTAGTGCAAGTTTATTCAGAAACTCGGGAGGGAAGGATGCGAGTAGATTTATTTTTTCAACCGGGGGGAGACTTAAATGTCGCTTTAAATGAAGCTACCGAAAGTTTTAATCGTGTCCGACAAAATTTACCCGATATTATTGAGGAACCGCGCTTAAATAAATTTGAACCCTCTCGTTTACCCGTCTATGAATTCGCTGTCGTTTCTGATACCCTACCCCTAAAAGATTTAAGATTATTTGCCGATGAAGAATTAGGGAGAGAATTAGGATTTGTGGAAGGAGTGGCAGTGGTGGACGTGATTGGGGGAGTTAGAGAAGAAATTCAAGTTAATATTGACCTGCAGCGATTACAATCTTTAGGAGTGGGATTAAATCAGGTTTTAGACACCCTAAAAAGACGCAATCAGGACATCTCTGGGGGCCGACTAGAGGGAGAAACTGGGGAACCTTTAACCCGTGCGGTGGGGAAATTTAAAAACGTAGCGGATATCCAAGATTTAGCACTGACCGATAGTAATAATCCCGAAGAAAAAATCTATCTGCGGGATGTGGCCAGAGTTATCGATGGGACAGAAGAACAAAGAATTTTTGTCACCCTAAATGGAAAAAATGCCGTGAGGGTTAGCGTCCAAAAACAACCGAATGCGAACACGATTGCTGTGGTAGAAGGGGTCAAAAAACGCATTACAGAATTAAAAAAATCCGGGTTAATGACCGGGGGAATACAAGTCGTCACCACTAACGATGAGTCTGTATTTATCCAAAACGCGGTCAATAACGTGGTTTCTTCGGGACTAGCGGGGACAATTTTAGCAGGATTGACTGTATTCGTATTTCTCGGTTCCCTGCGACAGACTTTTATCATTACCCTAGCGATTCCTCTTTCTACCCTCGTCGCAATTATCTGTATGAAGTTATTCGGGTTATCGATAAATGTGTTTAGTTTGGGAGGATTAGCACTAGGGGTGGGTATCGTGGTGGATAATTCCATTGTCATGCTGGAAAATATTGCCCTCAAAGTTAATCAAAACCAAAATAAGCGAGATTTTTTAGAAATTGCCCGGAATAGCAGCCAAGAGGTAGAATCTGCTTTATTGGCCTCCACTGCGACTAATCTCGTCTCTATCCTGCCATTTTTATTACTGGGTGGTTTTATTTCCCTGCTGTTTAACGAGATTATCCTCACTATCAGTTTTGCTGTGGCTGCTTCTCTCCTCTGTGCGTTAACTGTTGTTCCCATGTTGGCCAGTCGTTTGTTAAATATGGGGGTTTCCAGTGGCATTCAGCGATTTTGGCTCTTAAGAGTCTTTAGTCAACGTCTAGAAGGTTTAACCATCCTCTACGGTCGTTTTTTAGCTAGAATCATCCGCTACAGAATACCTGTTATCCTACTGGCCTTTTTAATTTTAGGGGGAAGTAGTTTCTATCTCTGGCAATATATCCCCCAGGAAGTCTTTAGTCGTATTCAAACCGGACAGGTGAACGTTTTTGCTCAATTTCCCCCGGGTACCAATTTAAATACTAACCGTCAGGTGATGCGGGAAGTAGAAAAGATTTTATTATCACAACCAGAGACTAAGTACGTTTTTACTACCAGTGGCGGTTCTCTTTTTGGCACAACTACCAATGAAAATATTTTGCGTGCTTCTAGTACGATTAATCTCAAACAAGGCACTAATACAGAAGCATATATCGAACGGATGAGCAAAGCACTAGAGCAATTAAACCTCGTTAACGTGCGTTTGCGTCTCACCCCCGGTCAAGTGCGCGGTATTATTCTTAATAACTCTCCCTCCGTTGGTGCTGACGTGGATGTGATGTTACAGGGACGAGATGGGAAAACTTTAGAGCAAGCTGGTGAAGAAATCCTCAGTATTCTCGATGAAAAAGTCCCTAGTGCGCGTTTTCGTGCCGATGCTGACCCCAGACAACCGGAAATCCAGATTAAACCCGATTGGATCCGCTTAAATAGTTTGGGATTGAGTACCCTGGAAGTGGGACAAACGGTAAGGACTGCTATTCAAGGATCGATCCCCACCCAACTGCAACGGGGAGAAAGATTAATCGATATCCGGGTGCAATTGGACCCCAACTCGCGGCAAAAAATTAGTGACATATCACAAATACCTATTTTTGTCAATAGACAAGAAGACTTAAAATTAGCAGATATAGCCCGGATTGAAGGGGGAAAAACCCCCGGAGTCATCCAGAGAATCAATCAGCGTCAAGTTTTTATTATTATCGGCAGTTTAGTCGAAGGGGCGAAATTAAGTGACGCACTCGCAGGGGTACAATCGGTTTTAAATTCCACTCCCTTACCCGATGGTATCAGCATTTTACCCAGTGCTGCCGCCACGTCTAATCAAGAAATTCAGGGTTCTTTGGGTTTATTAGCGGGTTTATCAGTATTTTTAGTCTTTGTGGTCATGGCCGTGCAGTATAACTCACTCATAGACCCTTTGGTGATTATGTTAACCGTTCCTTTGGCCCTAGCGGGGGGAATTTTCGGACTATATTTGACCAAAACCCCGATTAATGCCATTGTCATCGTCGGGGTGGTTTTATTGGTGGGGATTGTGGTTAATAACGGGATTATTATGGTGGAATTGGCGAATCAATTGCGGCAAGAATTCGGTTTTACTCGACTACAAGCTATTTTAAAGGCCGCTCCCCAACGTTTACGACCGATTTTAATGACTACCGTGACCACGGTTTTAGGTTTATTTCCCCTCGCTTTAGGATTAGGAGAGGGGGGACAATTCCTGCAACCTTTAGGAATTGTCGTTTTTTCGGGTTTGTCTTTAGCAACTCTGTTAACTCTGTTTATTATTCCCTGTTTTTACGTTTTATTCTCTAGAAAATAATATTCTTGGACAGTGGGGTGTGGGGTGTAGGGTGTGGGGTGTGGTGTGGGGCGTGGCGTTGGGCGTGGTGTGGGGCGTGGTGTGGGGCGTGGTGTGGGGCGTGGCGTTGGGCGTGGTGTCGGGCGTGGCGTTGGGCGTGGTGTG
>NZ_JADBUE010000102.1:0-16298 GCF_020245805.1 Microcystis sp. M179S2
AATAGGGCAATAGATTTCGGCTTAAAGTCTTAGATTATAGAATTTATAGCATTTTTCTAATACACCAAATTAGCTGAAACAGTCCAGTAGGGTGCGTTAGCCAAAGCGTAACGCACCAATTTAATAATCAAGTTGGTGCGTGGGGTGCGGATTGTTAATTTGTTTTTTTGTCAGAGATTATCGCCGCAAACACGCACCCTACCAGATCTATACTCAACGGATTTAGAATAATAGGTTCCCATCTCAGGGATCTGTGCTACCATTCGGGGTAAATTCAAGCGATCTCCAGACACCTATGAGCAAGGTTCTCGTGTTGAATGCCTCCTACGAACCGCTAAATATTACCAGTTGGCGGCGCGCGATCGTTTTATTGTTGAAAGGAAAAGCTGAATCCCTAGAACATAACGGAAAAGTGGTTTGTCGTGACTTACCCTTGCCTTCTGTTATCCGTCTTAGGCAATACGTCCGTGTTCCCTACAAGGAAATTCCTTTAACCCGTCGTAATATTCTCGAACGAGACCATCACACCTGTCAATACTGTCTCTACCGAGGTGAACAATTAACCATCGATCATGTGATTCCCCGTTCTCGCGGAGGGGGTGATACCTGGGAGAATTTAGTGGCGGCTTGTGTGCGTTGTAATGTGCATAAGGGCAATCGTACACCAAAAGAGGCCAATATGTCCCTGCACGCCCAACCGCGTCGTCCCTACAGCAGTCTCCACTTTGAGCTATTAAAGCACACCAGGGAGAATCACAATCACGAATGGCGTAAATATGTCATCGGTATTTAGGGTGAGAAGGGCATGGTGAAACCAAGACCAAAATTGATTCCCATGCCATTATTATTAGTCTGGGTGCGAGGATTGGCAACTCCCGTGCCTAGATAAACCGAACAACCAGGACAGGGGGAATTGACTCGGTAGCGCACCGCCATGGGATCATTGGGATCGGTGATGGTTACTCCCTGATGGTTTAAATCTTTAATTAGATTGGTGACGGGTTTGAAAAAATCGGCGCTGGGGGGTTGACTTGGTTGCAGTTCTAGGGTTTGTTCTTGGGAAGCAAGAACAATTTCCGAAGCGATAACTAGCAGTAGAGAGGTGGTTAAGCCAAATAAACCCAGATTATTTTTGATCTTCATCTTTTTTATCACCGAGAGATTGTTAATTTCTTCTGGTGATAATTCTAGCGTTTCCTCACCGGAAAGGAACCTAATCAGTAAAAAAATTTACTAATTTCTACCATACTTATAATAAGCGGCACAAGCACCTTCACTAGAAACCATACAAGTGCCGATGGGATGTTCGGGAGTACAAGCAGTCCCAAATACTTTACATTCCCAGGGTTTTAAAACACCTTTAAGAATTTCGCCACACTGACAAGCTTTGTGATCTTTAACGCGCTGATTGGGTAAGGTAAATTTCTTCTCCGCATCAAAATTACTGTACTCATCTCGCAGTTTTAACCCTCCTTGAGCAATTTCTCCTAAACCTCGCCATTCAAACTGATCCCGCAGTTCAAAAACTTGGTCGATTGCCGATAAAGCGACTCTATTTCCTTGATTTTGTACCACTCGATCGTACTGATTTTCGATCTCACATCTCTGCTCATCTAATTGTTTTAATACCATCCAAATTGATTGCAGAATATCCAAAGGTTCAAACCCAGAAACTACCACAGGTTTATGATATTCTTGGGCAATAACTTGATAGGGTTCTGTGCCAATTACCATGCTAACATGACCGGGACCAACAAAACCGTCTAACTGTAGATCCGGGTTATCTAACAAGGCTTTCAGAGCGGGAATAATCACCACATGATTAGAAAATAAACTAAAATTAGTGACACCATCTCTTTGCGCTTCTAAAACGGTTAAAGCTGTGCTAGGAACGGTTGTTTCAAAACCTAAGGCTAGAAATATTACTTCTTTATCGAGATTTTCTCTGGCAATTTTTAAGGCATCGCGAGGAGAATAAACCATGCGAATATCATCACCTTTTGCTCGTGCTTGCAGCAGACTCAAATGGGAACCGGGGACACGCATAGTATCGCCAAAAGTTGTCAGAATTACGTTCGGTTGTTGTGCGAGAAAAATGGCATCATCTAAACGACCTCGCGGCATTACACAAACGGGACATCCAGGACCATGAATTAATTCGATAGTTTCCGGAAGTATTGCCTCGATACCGTATCTAAAAATTGAGTGGGTATGACCTCCACAAACCTCCATAATTTTAGTAACTTTTTGCCGTTTTTCAGAGATTCTTATCGATAATTGTTCAATTTGTTGAATTAATCCTGCCGCTTTAACTGGATCACGAAATTCGTCAACGTATTTCATAGTTTATCTCCTTTAATTATAATTTTTAGCTGTCGGTCGTCAGTAATAATGCCGTAATTTACATTTCTTAGAGATAGACAACAGCATTAATTTATGGGTGACTACTTTAAGAACATTAATTATGATTAAATTCTGCCTCTAATTCCACTAATTGTGTTAATAAATTTAAGGTTTCTTGCGCCTCATCTTCATCGATTCGATTCATGGCAAAACCCACATGAACTAATACCCAATCCCCTACACAAGTATTAGCGGGATGGTCTTCATCAACAATACAAGCGATATTTACTTCTCTTTTTACACCCCCCACATCGACGAGAGCGAGATGATGGTTTTCATCAATAATTGCCGTAATTTGTCCCGGTATGCCTAAACACATAGTTTTTACCTTAAATCTAGTTTTTGTTAATTATGCGCCGATTTTTGGGCTAGAGATTGCATTAATATCAACTGACAGCCCTTCTCATAAAGATGAAGTATAACCTAATTTGATATTGACGACCTACGACCGCCTCCCGAAAAGGAAAACCGAGTCAAAGGTTATCCTTTTTACTTGGTCTTAGCTGCCATTCTGGACTATTGCCCTCAAGAACAGCTTTTTTTCCCGTATCTTTTTTAAGATTTCCCCTGTCCCGGACCGTGGACAGTATCCCAGCAAGGGTAAAACTTTTGTATTAGGGACTACACCTATGATAAGAAATTATTCAATCAATCGATCGGGTGACATTCTAGGCTATGATTTCCCTGACTATAGTTATTTCTCTACATTAAGGAAAATCGACAATGACAGCCTTTCCCATCGATTTGAGCGCCTATAAACCCATCAGTCTCGACCCCAGTAACCCCACCCTCACCGACGAGCAAAGAAGCGCCCTAAAAGCCAATATCCAACTCTGTCGCGATGCTATCATCTTTTTTACTGCCACGGGTGCAGCCCGGGGTGTGGGTGGACACACCGGCGGCCCCTACGATACCGTCCCGGAAGTGGTGATTCTCGATGCTCTTTTCCGCAGTCAACCTAGTCAATTTGTACCAATTTTCTTCGATGAAGCGGGACACCGCGTCGGTACTCAATATCTCATGTCTGCGTTAGAAGGTTCTTTACCCCCAGAACAATTAATGCACTACCGCGAGGCTAATTCTAAACTCCCCGGACACCCGGAATTAGGATTAACCCCCGGCGTAAAATTTAGTTCTGGCCGTTTAGGACATATGTGGCCCTACGTTAACGGTGTCGCTTTAGCTAACCCCGGAAAAACCGTTTTTTGTTTAGGTTCCGATGGTTCTCAACAGGAAGGCAATGACGCGGAAGCTGCCCGTTTAGCCGTGGCTCAACACATCAATGTTAAGCTGATTATTGATGATAATGATGTGACGATTGCTGGTAATCCTTCCAAATATTTACCCGGTTATGATGTGGCCAAAACTCTCGTTGGCCATGGTCTAAAAGTGTTAGTGGGAGATGGGGAAGATATCGATAGTTTGTATCGCAATATCTGTGAAGCAATTAATACTCCTGGCCCGATTGCGATTATTAATAAACGTCCCATGTGTCCCGGTATTGAAGGTTTAGAAGGTTCTAACCACGGTCATGATGTGATTTCTGTCCCCTTGGCTTTGAAATATTTAGAGGCAAAAGGACACAGTGCCGCCGTGGAATATCTCAACAGTATTAAGAAGCCTTCTAATGACTATAAATTCCTCGGTTCTGGGGATAAATGGGGTTCTAACCGCAACGTTTTCGGCGAAGCAGTAGTCAGTCTTTTAGGCAAAATGAGCGAGGAAGAACGCAAGGCTAAGGTATTAGTAGTAGATAGCGATTTAGAGGGTTCCTGCGGTCTGAAAATTATCCACGATAAACATCCCGAAGTGTTTATTCCTTCCGGTATTATGGAACGGGGCAATCTTTCGGCAGCCGCCGGTTTTGGTATGGAAAAAGGTAAACAGGGAATTTTCGCCACCTTTGCCGCTTTTCTAGAAATGTGTATTTCTGAAATCACCATGGCGCGTTTGAATTATTCTAATCTTTTATGTCATTTTTCCCATTCCGGTATCGATGACATGGCGGATAATACCTGTCACTTTGGTTTGAATAATTTCTTTGCCGACAATGGACTGGATGACGGTTACGAAACCCGTCTTTATTTCCCGGCCGATGCGGCACAAATGACCGCTTGTGTCGAGGCAACTTTCCATCAACCCGGTTTACGTTTTATCTTCTCGACTCGTTCTAAAACTCCCAATATTCTTGATACTAACGGTCATAATTTCTTTGGCGATGGTTACACCTTTGTCCCCGGAAAAGATGAAGTAATTCGGGAAGGCACTGCCGGTTATATCATCAGCTTTGGAGATGGTTTATACCGCGCTTTAGATGCAGTGGAACGCTTAAAACAAGAAGGTATTGACGTGGGTTTAATTAATAAACCGACTCTCAATGTAGTGGATGAAGAAATTATCGCTAAAGTTGGTAATTCTCCCTTTGTTTTAGTGGTAGAAGCATTTAACCGTCGCACAGGTTTAGGTAGCCGTTATGGTTCTTGGTTACTCGAACGCGGTTTAACTCCTAAATACGCCTACATCGGTACTCACCATGAAGGTTGTGGCGGTTTATGGGAACAATTCCCCCACCAAGGTATTGACCCAGTTGGTATCATTAGTAAAGTTAAATCTTTAATCGCTTAGAGAGTATTTTAGGGGGGAATTAATCAGTCATCAGTTATCAGTAATCAGTTATCAGAACGTAGGTTGGGTTGAAGCATGAAACCCAACGCCTGCATCGGTTACGCTACCGCTAACCCATCCTACAAATAATTGTGCCTCCCTACTTAGGTTTTAGATTCGGCCCTTGTAAACAGTCATCAGTAATCAGTAATCACTGGACATCTTTAATAATTAAGATTTTAGCTTGGTTGAGAGATTGAACATTTGTACTAAAATTTCCCAGAAGCAGTTTAAATCCATTACAGCTGATCAACTTTAGCGGCTTAAATCGCACCATTGAGGGGAAATCCCCCTTAACTAGGTACGGTAAGCCCCTAGAAGCCAACAAACCGGTCAATCTAGAATAGTCTCAAGGGTATAAAAGTAATCTCTTATAGAAAATGCAGCCAACCAATCCACAACAATTTACGGAAAAAGCTTGGGAGGCAATCGTCAAAACGCCGGACATTGCCAAACAGAACAGCCAGCAACAAATTGAAAGCGAACATCTAATGAAAGCCCTACTGGAACAGGAGGGATTAGCGGGCAGTGTCTTTAGTAAAGCTAATATTAGTCTAGCCCGTTTGCGGGATCGAACCGATGATTTTATCCGTCGTCAACCGAAAATCTCTAACCCCGGCGACTCGATTTATTTAGGTCGTGGTTTAGATAGTTTACTCGATCGAGCAGAAAATTATCGCCGAGAATTTGGAGATGACTTTATCTCGATCGAGCATTTGATTTTAGGTTACGCTAAAGATGATCGCTTCGGTAAAAATATTTTTCAAGAATTCGGACTTACCGAAAACAAACTCAAGGAAATTATTCAACAAGTCAGAGGTAGTCAAAAAGTGACCGATCAGAATCCAGAAGGCAAATATGAGGCCCTAGCAAAATACGGACGGGATCTCACCCAATTGGCACGGGAAGGTAAATTAGACCCCGTAATTGGACGGGATGACGAAATCCGTCGCACCATTCAGATCCTCTCGCGTCGGACTAAAAATAACCCAGTTTTAATCGGGGAACCGGGAGTAGGAAAAACAGCCATTGTCGAAGGATTAGCCCAGCGGATTATTAACCGTGATGTGCCAGAATCTCTGTTAGATCGGACTCTCATTTCTCTCGATTTAGGTGGCTTAATTGCGGGAGCAAAATATCGCGGAGAATTTGAGGAAAGATTAAAAGCTGTCCTCAAAGAAGTAACCGATTCCCAAGGCAATATCATCATGTTTATTGATGAAATTCATACCGTTGTCGGTGCGGGAGCCACTCAAGGGGCAATGGATGCGGGCAATTTATTAAAACCAATGTTAGCCCGGGGT
The DNA here is from genome assembly GCF_020245805.1 of Microcystis sp. M179S2. Classification (NCBI taxonomy): domain Bacteria; kingdom Bacillati; phylum Cyanobacteriota; class Cyanophyceae; order Chroococcales; family Microcystaceae; genus Microcystis; species Microcystis sp. M179S2. The sequence continues at coordinate 6,372 of NZ_JADBUE010000102.1, forward strand.
GAATTGCATTGTATTGGGGCCACTACCCTCGATGAATACCGCAAATATATCGAAAAAGATGCGGCATTAGAAAGACGCTTCCAAGAGGTTTTAGTGGATGAACCAAATGTGGTCGATACTATTTCGATTCTTCGCGGTCTCAAAGAACGTTATGAGGTGCATCATGGGGTGAAAATTGCCGATAATGCTTTAGTGGCAGCGGCACTGCTTTCTAATCGTTATATTAGCGATCGCTTTTTGCCCGATAAGGCCATTGATTTAGTTGATGAAGCGGCGGCCAAATTGAAGATGGAAATCACTTCCAAACCGGAAGAACTCGATGAAATTGATCGCAAAATTCTCCAGTTAGAAATGGAAAGACTTTCTCTACAAAGGGAATACGATCCAGCTTCGCGAGAACGGTTAGAAAAGTTAGAAAAAGAACTGGCTAACCTCAAGGAAGAACAATCGGGATTAAATGCCCAATGGCAAGGGGAAAAAGAGATTATCGATCAAGTTCGTGGGGTTAAAGAAGCGATCGAACAAGTTAATCTAGAAATTCAACAGGCCGAACGAGATTATGATTATAATCGCGCCGCGGAATTAAAGTTCGGAAAATTAACCGATCTGCAGCGGCAAATGTCCGCCCTAGAAACTCAATTGGCCGACAAACAAACCACCGGTAAAAGTTTATTAAGGGAAGAAGTTCTCGAATCGGATATCGCCGAAATTATCTCGAAATGGACGGGAATTCCTCTCAATAAATTAATCGAATCGGAAAAAGAAAAACTCCTCAATCTGGAAGAGGAATTACACGAAAGTGTCATCGGTCAAGAGGAAGCGGTCACAGCCGTAGCCGAAGCGATTCAACGTTCCCGCGCCGGTTTATCGGATCCCCACCGTCCCACGGCCAGCTTTATTTTCCTCGGTCCGACGGGTGTTGGCAAGACAGAATTGGCGAAAGCTTTAGCGCGCAATCTCTTTGACACCGAAGAGGCTCTAGTTCGCATCGATATGTCGGAATACATGGAAAAACACAGCGTTTCCCGTCTCATGGGTGCGCCTCCGGGATACGTCGGCTACGATGAAGGGGGACAATTAACCGAGGCAATCCGGCGTCGTCCCTACTCTGTCATCCTCTTTGATGAGATTGAAAAAGCCCATCCCGACGTTTTTAACGTTATGTTACAAATCCTTGACGATGGGCGCTTAACCGACTCTCAAGGTCATCTGGTTGATTTCAAAAATACCATCATTATTATGACCAGTAATATCGGTTCTCAATACATTTTAGACGTGGCTGGTGATGAGTCTCGTTACGAGGAAATGCAGGCGCGGGTGATGGAAGCAATGCGGAATAGTTTCCGTCCCGAATTCCTCAATCGTATCGATGAAACGATCATTTTCCATAGTTTACAAAAAGCGCAACTGCGATCGATTGTCAAACTACAGGTAGCCAATCTCAGTGATCGCTTGATGGAACAAAAATTAGCCCTGAAACTTGCCGATATTGCCCTCGATTATCTAGCAGAAATTGGTCACGATCCAGTGTACGGTGCGCGACCCTTAAAACGGGCAGTACAAAGATATGTGGAAACTCCGATCGCTAAGGCAATTCTGCGCGGCGAATTCAAAGGGGGAGACACGATTTTTGTCGATGTGGCCGATGAAAGATTGACCTTTAAACGGTTAGCTTCCCCGGTAGTAACTGCTTAATTAGCAAGGGTGGGCAATGCTCACCCTTTGATTATTATGGAAGCAGGGGATTTTTGCTTGAATCTATGACTGTAACACTGCTCGCACCACCGGCTGAAATAATTCACCTGTCCGGGATTAGCTGGAAAACCTACGAAACGTTGCTCGCAGAAATGAGCGATCGCCGTCTCTGGCTGACCTACAATCGTGGCAATTTAGAAATCATGGCTCCTTCGACCGGACACGAATTTAGTAAAACACTCATCGGTCGCTTTGTCGAAACCCTAGCGGAAGAATCGCTAGTCCCGATTTATCCCCTCGGTTCTACCACCTTTAAACGCCCTCAATTAAGTGGTGCAGAACCAGATGAATGTTTTTACATTGATAATATTGAGGCGGTTCGGGGGAAAAAGCGACTGGACTTAAATGAAGACCCAGCACCGGATTTAGTCATAGAAATTGATGTCACCAGCAGTTCTCAAAATCGCCTTCAGGTTTATGCAGATCTAGGCGTGGCAGAGGTTTGGGTTTATAATGGGGAATCTCTGGTCATCCAACAATTACAACATGGCACTTATATCACCTCCCCAACCAGTCAATTTTTTATAAATATTCCTATTTCAGAGATTGCTATATTTTTACAACAAGCTGAAACATTGGATTACCTAGAGTTAGTCAAAGCATTTCGGAATTGGGTAAGAAGTCAGTTGAAAAAATAAATCTGAACCGGAGTCTCAAAAATGGAAATCAACAAGTTTCCCTTTTGGGTCGTCGCTCGTCAACGCCAAATCAGGTTACACTTCATCGACCCGAAGGTTAATGCGGATGGAGGGACTCGAACCCACACATCAAAGACACTAGAACCTAAATCTAGCGCGTCTACCAATTCCGCCACATCCGCAAATGTATCACCGTATTTGATCATAGCATAAGATACTATAGGAAAGATAAAATTTTTTATTCTTAATAATTTTATGCTCTTAGGTTTTGTCTTTCAGTCCCCCGGTCCCGTCCTCTGGGAGATCGGACCGATTTCGGTGCGCTGGTATGGATTTCTCATCGCTATGGCGGTATTATTGGGTGTCACCCTCTCCCAGTACCTAGCTCAAAAAAGAGCGATCAATCCCGATTTAATCGCTGATTTGGCCATTTGGTTAGTAGTGGGGGCTATACCTGCAGCCCGTCTGTACTATGTTCTCTTTCAGTGGCAAGAATACGCGCAAAATCCTGCTGATATTATCGCCATTTGGAAGGGAGGTATCGCTATTCACGGGGCAATTATCGGGGGTTTGCTGGCGTCCCTAATTTTTGCTCGCATTAATCGGGTTTCTCTTTGGCAATTACTCGATCTGGTGGCCCCCTCAGTTATTCTCGGTCAAGCGATTGGACGTTGGGGTAACTTTTTTAATTCGGAAGCTTTTGGCAGTCCGACTAATTTACCTTGGAAGTTGTTTATTCCTCCGGCTAGTCGTCCTTTAGAATATATCGCCGTCGATTATTTTCACCCCACCTTTCTCTACGAATCTCTCTGGAATCTGGCAGTTTTTGCCCTACTCATCTATCTATTTTTCTGGGGTTTAAAACAGCCCAGTAAATTAAAAATTGGCACCCTTACCCTAGTCTATTTTATCGCCTACAGTCTAGGTAGATTCTGGATTGAGGGACTACGCACCGATAGTTTAATGTTTGGGCTTTTGAAAATGGCGCAAATAATTAGTTTAGGAGCGATCGCTGTCGGTCTTTTCGGTTTATTCTGGTTATATAAACTGCAGCGTCCTTTACCTGATGTGGTGGCGACCGTCAGTTATAATCAAAAGTTACCCTAGCTAACCCTGACAATGGATCTAGTAACGATTTTTCAACAGGTTTTAAACGGTTTATCGATCGGTAGTGTCTATGCTATTTTTGCCCTCGGTTACACTTTGATTTTTTCCATTTTAGGGATTATCAATTTTGCCCATGGCGCAATTTTTACCCTCGGTGCCTATTTTACCTACGCTCTAGCGGGGGGAGTTTTCGGTTTTAATGGTTTATTGGCTAATGCCAAATTACCCTTTTCCCTGCCCTTTTTTTTGGCACTTTTGCTCGGCTGTATCCTTTCAGGTTTCACCTCGGTTCTTCTGGAAAGATTGGCCTTTAAACCTCTCCGGGTAAGGGGTTCCGATTCCCTCTTAACCTTGGTTTCTAGCCTAGGGGCAGCCGTGGTGATTGTCAATGTCATTCAATACTTATTCGGGGCAGAAATTTATACTTTTCCCGATGGTATTTATGGCAATCTTCCCCCCGCAATTAATTTCGGTACAGCCGATCGCCCCGTGGCAATTCGCACAATTCAGATTATTATTTTTCTGGTTTCAGCAGTTATGGTGGCTTTGCTAACTTATTGGGTTAATTTCACCAAAATGGGCAAAGCTTTACAAGCGGTAGCTGAAGATGTCACCACGGCCAGTTTGTTGGGGATCAATCCCGAAAAATTTATCGTGATTACCTTTTTTATTAGTGGTGCCTTGGCAGGTTTAGCAGGAACTTTAGTCGGTTCTAGTGTTAGTATCGCTGGCCCCTATTTCGGTATTGCTTTCGGATTAAAAGGTTTAGGAGTGATTGTTTTAGGGGGATTGGGAAGTATCCCCGGAGCAGTAATCGGTGGTTTATTATTGGGTATTGCCGAAGCTTTTGTTCCCGCAGAATATTCCGGTTATCGAGAGGCGATCGCTTTTGCTATTCTCTTTATTATGTTGTTAGTTCGTCCCCAGGGTTTACTAGGCAGAAAGTTAATTCAAAAAGTCTAATTCGGTTTAATTGTCTGCGAGAAAAACTGTTTTTCCCGACAAAGAAGATTGATAGGCAGCGTATGCCACTTCTAGGGCATAAAGACTGGCTTGGGGAGTAACATAAAGAGGAGACCGATCGAACAGATAATCTAGCACCATGGCGGTATCTTTGGCAAAAAGACCGCGACGGGTTTCCACTTCTAAAGCTTGGCTACCTTCACTATTAATTAACTGCCCTGTTTCCCCTTCAAAAATTAAGCTGCCCCCCTCGCCATGAATAGTGAAAGTTCGCTCATTTTGCCAAAAAACTTCGCCTTTACCGTAGGTAACTTCAGCAATTAAGCCATTTTTAAATAATAACTGCGCCTCACACAAACAGGCCAGAAAATAATCGGATTCCGGGGCATTCCAATAACGACAATGACAGGATACGGACTCCACTTCTCCAAATAAATTAGTAAAGCGATGGATACGAGAAAGGGCAGCGATCAAAGGAAAACCGAATAAATCCCGATGAAATGTCCAGCGCCGGGGTGCCGGTCTGCCGGGGGCGATCGTGGTATAACGGGCCAGGTGGATATTGCCGAGGCTGGCTAAATACTGCTGTTGGGTTTGATGCAGTCCCCCCAAAAGTTCAATATGTTCGACGTGCAGTAATTTGTTCTCGGTTTCGGCTAAGGTGATTAATTCTTCCGCCTCTTTCGGGTGAAAAGCTAGGGGATACTCGACGATAACGTGCTTACCGGATTTTAAGGCAGTACGGGCGATCGAGGCATGGGCCTGATTAACATTGGCAACGACAATCAGATCGAGATCGGGATGGCTGGCCAGGCTTACTGCCGAATCTAGGGCAGAAATTTGGTATTTTTGCGAGAAATTAGCGATCGATTCGGCACTATTACCGCTAACATACAGAAGCTGGGCGCGATCATCCGCTTGCAAGCTTTCAGCGCGACGTTGAGCGGCGAACCCTGTCCCAACTATACCAATTTTCAGGGGATGATTAGAAGTCATCGGGGGCATTCTGGCGACATTAATTATCGGGAAGTGGGGTGTGGGGTGTAGGGAGAATAAATAAAAATAATCTCCTGACTCCTGAATTCTGCCTTTCCTAGCTTTATCTTGGCAATTAACTGATCTATTATCTCAAAAATAGCACTCTAAAAGATGTGGGAGGGTGAATTCAAATTTTTAATGGACAACGCCAATTTTTTGCTCCTGTTTAGGCCCCAGATATTCTAAACCGCGATCGGTTGTCGGGGAGCATGACGACTAGGGGAAACCACCACGGGAGTTGGCGACACTGTACAGGTTAATTCTAGAGACTGTTCTAAACTAACCACCCGATTGAGTTGTTGCCATTCAGTACTAAAAGGAGGCATCGCTAAAGCGCAGGCTTTCCAATGAGCTTCGACGGGAACATCTAGTTGTTGACAAGTGCCACCGCGCCGACCTTGGGTTTGATAGTATCGGCAGTATCGACAGGAAGAGGTAAGAAAGTTTGCGGCTTGCATGGGTTGGCTTTAAAAGGAAGATGATTATAGGGAACTCAAGGGATGACTCTCTTTTCGCTCTGTGTAATATTGTCCTACCCTGTGCCAAGGGTATTTTCCTGACTACCACAGCTAGAACTGATATGCCATATAGTTTTTAGTGATCCCCAAAAAAAATTTTATTTTTAGAATCTTTTAATAGTTACTTTGCAAAAAGCAGCACTGTCTCAAAACTGAAGAGTTCAACTCAGTTGTGGCCGAGGTTATTGGGTCTAGTATCAGCAATAACAAAGCGGGGATCAAGCCTTAGCTCGATAGAATTGATGAATACAGGTTCAATTAAGACAGAAAAGATCGGCCAATTGATTGCTGACTCAAAACCACTCTTTCCACAATACTATAAAAAAATTGCATCTTTTACCCCGCCCGACTGGGCAAAACAAAAAGCACAACATTGCCAACGCTCAAGCTCTCCGGAGGGACTGGGAGACTGACAACGAGGGCAAATTGGCCAGGATCGGGTTCTATGACGTATTTTCTGGCTCCAAGTCTCTAAAATGTCCGGTTGCTGGGGATTTTCTGGCGGTTTTTCCGGGGTGACATAGCTAGGATGATCTCTGAGGGAATTAGGCGCGATCGCTTCTAGCGGAATTAACTGACTATCCTGCTGCCAACGGGCAGCAGAAAAGCGGATATCGCTCAAGGGAGTCTCTAACTGACTATTAAGCCGTTTTAATAAGCTATAGCGTTGTAAAGACAATTCCTGGGCTAAAGCGGCACTACTGGTAGCCACCGATAAAACCCCGCGATTGAGGGAAAAAGGCCGGGTTTGCTCCAGCAGACGGGGATTAATAATTTTTGGCCATAATTGCAGCACTTGATCATAGTGGCGATATTCTTCCCAACCCTCCTGTTGAGTAATAGCCGCCAAAATTTTGGCAAGAGAATGTAAAGACATAGGGAAAATCTAGAGAATACCACGTTAGACTAGGACGAAAAAACCTGCTAACTTTTCAGCATAACCTTATAATACCGTCATGAAATCCGATCGATCCCCATCCCCCCAAGATTCCCCTCTCTCGATCGTTCATCAACCCAGTTCAGCCATCGATCCCGCTCGGGAACCAGAATACCTAGAAGCTGCTGTCATTAACGTCTATCCCCAAGCTGAAGATCTCTTTTTTACCCCTTGGGGTATCCGGGCAATGGTGATCTTTTTAATTGCTAATAGTCTCCTCAGTCTCAATCAATGGTTAACCAATACTACCCCCACCCCGAGGAAAACTGAGAATTCCCCCCTCGAGCAGCGCCAAAATAACTCCCGCCACCTCGATCGATTGATAGCGATCGCTCGCCCAGTACAGAAAACTCCTCAAACCAGTCCGATCGTTAATATTCCCGCTCCTCCGGTTAAAACTAGCCCGATCGCTAACATTCCCGCCCCACCAGTGGTTCAGAGTCCCCCCACCGCTATCAATCTGACTAATGCCCTCTTACCCCCGAATCCGCCACCATCCCCAATGCCGGCCCATCAATTACCCGTCAGTAAGATCAAGCAATCTTTACCCGTCGCCCCCCCGGACCCCAGCACCCCTCCAGCATCTTCCCTAGTTTCCGCACCACCACCGCCACCGCCCCAAGTCACCCCCGCCCCCTCGACCGCGATCATTAACGAACGAATGTTGGAGGAATTGCGTCAAAGAGAAGAATCACCCGCTAATTTACCCTTTTTTCAACGGGAAAAAGCCCGTCGCTTGGCCAATCAAAACCGACAGGAGGCGGTGGAGTTAATGAAACAGTTACCGCCAGAATTACAAGCATCCCCTTCTCCCAGTAGTCCGGCACCTTCAGAAACAGCCGATCCCTCCCAGTCCCCCGTCCCTAGTTCTATCATTATTGATAGGAGCGGCACTTCGGTAAACTATTAGGGTTCCTATCGGGAGGACGGCAATGGGTTTGTTTGATCGCATGGGCCAAGCAATTCGCGCCCAAGTCAATAGTCTGATTCAGGAAAATCAAGATCCCGAAAAACTGCTGGAAAAGGCGATCTTGGCGATGGAAGGGGAATTGATGCAAATGCGACAAGCCCTGGCGGCAGCCGTCGCTACCCAGAAACGTACCGAGCGCCAACGACAACAACAGGAAAAAGCGGCCCAAACTTGGCACGAACGCGCCCAATTAGCCCTACATCACGGTAACGAGGAACTCGCCCGCCAAGCTCTCAGCCAATGGCAAACCTATCAAAGTCAGATCGCCCCCCTACAAACCTCCCTGCAACAACAGACGGCTATTATACAAAAGTTAAAGAAAGAACTCTTGACAATTGAACGCAAATATGCTGAGATGAAAGCACAGAAAAGCCTTTATCTGGCCAGATTGCGATCGGCGAGTGCCAGTCAAAAAGCCCAAGAAATTATGGGCAGTTTGAACAGCAGTCAGATGGGGACTATTTTCGAGAAATTAGAAGCAAAAGTCCTAGAAGCCGAATCCCAAGCCGATTTAATCCAGTATAAAGACCCCTTAGAGCGACAATTCCAAGATTTGGAGGGACAAAAACAAATTGAAGCGGAATTACTCAAGTTAAAACAAGAAAACTTGGATGGGTAATGTGGGAAGTGGGGTGTAGGGTGTGGGGTGTGGGGTGTGGGGTGTAGGGTGTGGGGTGTGGGGAGAAAAAAGCTGTCTCCTGACTCTTGACTCCTAACTCCTATCCCCTATCCTAGCTCTCGTGGTTTATATTAGAGAATAAGCCGTTAGGCAAGATAGGAAATTTTAAGAACAGTTAACTGATTTAGTACACACCGAGAGGAACAAGAGCGTCATGGGTTTATTCGATCGCCTTAGCCGAGTTGTCCGAGCTAACCTCAATGATATGGTGAGCAAGGCTGAAGATCCAGAAAAAATGCTGGAACAAGCTGTCAGTGATATGCAAGAGGATCTAGTACAGGTACGTCAAGCGGTCGCTAGAGCGATCGCCGAACAGCGACAAACGGAACAAAAATACAGCAAAGACCAGTCAGAAGCCAATAAATGGGAACAAAGAGCCAAATTAGCCCTTTCTAAAGGGGATGAAACTCTCGCCCGGGAAGCTCTTAAACGCAAGAAAGATTTCACGGAAACCGCCGCCATTCTCAAAAATCAACTGGATCAGCAAACGGTACAGGTAGAAAGTCTGAGAAAAAACTTGATTGCGCTCGAAAGTAAGATTTCTGAGGCAAAAACCAAGAAAAATATGTTAGTAGCTCGCTCCAGAGCCGCAAAAGCTAACGAAGAACTCCAAAAAACCCTCGGCAGTATCGATACCAGTAGTTCCATGTCCGCTTTTGAGCGCATGGAAGAAAAAGTTGTGCAGATAGAAGCCCGTAGTCAAGCGATCGGTGAATTGGGTGGCATCGGCATCGAAAATCAATTCGCTGCACTAGAATCGGGTAGCGATGTGGATGATGAATTAGCACTGCTAAAAGCACAAATGTCCGGGGGAGCATTACCTGGTACAGCTTCTAGTCAACCCACTTTACCCCAAGCAACCACCGTCAGGGATTCGGCAGTGGATGCGGAATTAGAGGAATTGCGATCGAAGTTAAAAGAACTGTAAAACTTTGAGAGCGTCGAGACGTACCATCTACGGTACGTCTCTATTTATTAACCCACATTCCGCACCCTCAACTGTCACCTAAGCTGTCCCCCTCCAGAAACTTGAGTAAAAATACTTAGCTGGTGAGGGTTTTCTCGGTGGCCGCTAGGGGGGTCTTGAGACCCCTAATTATGAAAAAATAGGAATTGTTGGAAAACTTAGGCGAGTGGACTGTTCGACCATGAATCATACTAAATCCGTTGGGCAGGGCTAGTAGAGCATCAATTTTGTTTTGAGGGATAAAAAAAGAGCTAATCTGGAAGAAGTTATCCAACTTCAGACAAAAAAATGCCGAAGAAAAAATATATTGTAGATCTAACAGACTCCGAAAGAACTGAACTCGAGCAGCTAACCA
>NZ_JADBUE010000103.1:0-9296 GCF_020245805.1 Microcystis sp. M179S2
AAGGACAATAATATAGTTTAAGAGTCATAATTAGAAGCAAAGCACTCATTAAAAACATGATTAACCTAGAATTCACGGAAGAAGAAAAGAACTCACTGTCTTAGGAAAGATTTCATCATCCTCATCCCCGGGTTCAACTGAAGATGGAAGTTCTCTGGTTAAAAAGCCAAAAGATACCGCACCAAAAAATTTGTCAGTGCGATCGCTGCTCTTGTAGGGTGCGTTAATGAAATGTAACGCACCGAATTGATTGTTATTCACCGTAATTATCTGATGTTTGGGATGTTTATTAATGCGATCGCTGTTATCTTGTTGATTAAACTTTAAAATTGCGATCATTTTGGCGTTTGAAAGTGTGATCGCCGTTATCTTGTTGATTAAGCTTTAAAATTGCGATCGCTTTTCTTGTCATCAGTGAGATCATCTTAATGGTGCGATCGCTGTTATCTTATTGATTAACTTCAAAACGGCGATCGCTTTGGCTTTTGAAAGAGCAATTTTGGCATTTGAAAGTGCGATCCTTGCTGATTAAACTTTGGCTGTTGAAAGTGCGATCTCCTTACATAAACTCAAAATTTAAAACGCGATCACTTTGGCTTGTGAAAGTGCGATTACTTGGACTTTTGAAAGTGAGATTGCCGTTATCTTGTTGATTAAACTTTAAAACTGCGATCATTTTGGTTTTTGAAAATGCGATCACCGTTATAAGGTTTAAAATTGCGCTCTCTTTGGCCTTTAAAAGTGCGATCGCTGTCATCTTGTTGAATAAACTTTAAACTGCGATCATTTTCTCTGATGAAGTGCGATCGCCGTTATCTTGTTGATTAAGCTTTAAAATTGCGATCGCTTTTCTTGTCATCAGTGAGATCATCTTAATGGTGCGATCGCTGTTATCTTATTGATTAACTTCAAAACGGCGATCGCATTTTCCTGTTATCATAGTAAAACCGAGCAAATGTTGGAGTAACAATAACATGAAAATTAAAGCTCTAATCTGGCAAGAGGATGGTATTTGGTGCGGTTCCGTACCTGCATTGCCAGGTTGTCATACCTGGGGAGAAAGCTACGAACAATTATTAGAAATGTTGCAAGATGCGGTTCAAGGATGGCTTGAAGTTGCAAGTCAAGAAACAGAAATTGAAGCAGACAAAGAGCTAATCGAATTATCATTATGAAATCTATTTCTGGCAAAGCCCTTTGTAAAATTATTGAACGTTATGGTTGGCAGTTAAAACGCATTAGTAGTAGTCATCATATTTATACAAAACAGGGAATGAAAGTTATTTTATCCGTTCCTGTTCATGGCAATAAAGATTTGCCAATTGGTACTCTTAAGAGTATTTTGAAAGATGCTGGTCTGAACGAAGATGACTTGAGATAACAGCGATCACTATCACCTTGTTGATTAAACCTTAAAACTGCGATCTCTTTAGACCTCGACCTAATATTATCTTAAGACCAAAAGTCTTTCTAGTTAAGGAATATACCCGAATAAAAATTATTTTAATTGCCTCATATTTTTTCAGCAAACCCGAATTAGCAACGATAGATATACATTACAGTCATCGAACTACTTAGTTAGTACGCAAACCAAAAGCAAGCTGTGACTGGGTTATAATTTTTGGAGATGTCTTTTGAGTGTCATTAGTGTGATCGCTTTTTTTCATCAGTTCTAACTCATGCTGATTTTGATATAATAGCCATAATTGTTTGACATCTTAAGAGAAAAAATCATGATTAGAGCGATTAAACAGAAAGGAATTGTTGGTAGAGAAGGAAAAATAGAGCTTTATTCTGCGGAACTAGAAGAAGGAACAGATGTGGATATTATTATTTTAGTATCTGATTCTGAACCCGATACAACCGAATATCTTCTTTCAACAGAAGCCAATCAGCGTCAATTATCGGAAGCTATTGACAGAATAGAAAATCAAGAAAACTTAGTGACAATTACCACAAAAGAATGGAGTGAAAAATATAGTATTTGATCCGAAAGCTTTTAAATAATTCAATGAATTGTCGATAGAAAACAAAAAACTCTATAAAAAAATCGTTGATTTAATTGATGATATATTGTGCCATCCTTTCTCTGGAATCGGTAAACCCGAACCGTTAAAATATCAACTCAAGGGTTATTGGTCAAGACGCATTAATGATGAACATCGCTTAGTATATAAAATTACAGAAACAGAAATTATTATTATCAGTTGTAAATTTCATTATGACTAGGCTCAATGTAATCGCCGTCATCTTCTTGATTAAACTTTAAAATTGCCATTGCTTGGGATAGGAGCGCCAAGGGCGATCGCTTTTTGGGGATGAGGAGGGGCGATGCCGAAGGCACTGCGTAGCAGATCGCTGATCTGGTCGTTTAGGTCGAGGTAACAAAACCCAACAAGCTTTGTTATAATATTTTTGTCATCAAGAAAGACTCCTAAAAATAGATTTATGCCAGAAATTACTCGATTTTATGGAATTATCATTAAACTCTTTTTTGCCGATCATCCACCTCCCCATTTTCATGCGATTTATGGAGAATATAACGCCCTATTTAATCTGGAAACCTTAGAAATCATTGAAGGAGACTTACCTAATAGAGCCACAAAAATGGTTGTAGAATGGGCAACAATCTATCAACCAGAATTATTGAAAATGTGGAACACTCAAGAATTTAATAAATTACCACCTTTGAAATAAAACAATGCTTTACCCCAAAATAACATCAGCCGAAATCATTGAAAATTATACTCTATTGGTGCATTTTTCTAATCATCAAGCTAGAAAATATAACTGTGAAAATCTACTAGAAAAAACGATGTTTTCTTCCCTTAAAAACTATGCTTTCTTTAAAAACTTTCAACTTGATCCATCAGGTAGCGGAATCATTTGGAATGATGAAGTTGATATAAGCGAGTATGAAATTTGGATCAATGGAATTGAACTATGATTGCCGATCTTGTAGTGCGATCTCTGTCATCTTCTTGATTAAACTTTAAAATTGTCATTGCTTGGGATAGGAACGCCAAGGGCGATCGCTTTTTGGGCAGGGGCAAGAGCGATCGCATCTCTCCTAGGGTAGAACGCTGATGGCAATAGTCAACAGCCTACCGGGAAAAGCTAGACTTTGTAACAAGATTTAGTATTACTTTGTGCTGTGTATAGAGAAGTTGCGAATTGTTAACCCTAGCTTTGCTAAGAAAATAAAATGTGATATTGTGACCCCAAGGCCCTGAAAAATGGCCCAGTTTTCAGTTTTTTTAAACATCAGGTCGCTACATTCTACAGCTATTTTCGCTCAAAAAAAAACGATTTTCTAGGCATTTCCATGACTTATCTTGTTGAACATCCTTCTACAACCTTTTATTCCTATACCGATACGGGGGTCGATCCCCTGAAAACCGCTCACGGAGTTTATATCACGGTTCACGGACATTTTTACCAACCACCGCGAGAAAATCCCTATCTAGACAGAATTGAACGGCAACCGAGCGCCCATCCCTTCCACAATTGGAATGAACGCATCCATCACGAGTGTTATCGTGCCAATGCTTTTGCGCGTATTTACAATGATCGGGGGGAAGTGATCAAAATAGTTAATAACTACGAATATCTCAGCTTTAACATCGGGGCCACCCTCATGTCATGGATGCAATCCCATGATCCCGAAGTTTACCAACGCATCCTGACAGCGGATCAAAAAAGTTGTCAACGCTTAAACGGTCATGGTAACGCCATCGCCCAGGTCTATAATCATATCATTCTGCCTCTAGCCAACAAACAGGACAAATACACCCAAATTCGCTGGGGAAAAGCCGATTTTCAGCACCGTTTCGGCCGGGATCCCGAAGGAATGTGGTTAGCGGAAACAGCCATTGATTTAGCCACAGTGACAGCTTTAATCGATGAGGGGATTAAATTCACCATTTTAGCCCCTTCCCAGGCCCTGCGCTGTCGTCCTTTCCCTAGCGACCAGGATCCTCATCCCCAATGGCACGCGGTGGCCGGAGGTCAAATCGATCCCACCCGTCCCTATCGCTGTTACATCCCCGATGGTCGTTATCTGGATATTTTCTTCTACGATGGTCCAATTTCTCGGGATATGGGCTTTAATGATGTCCTAGCCAGCAGTGATTTTCTCGTCGGTCGTCTGGGACAGGCAATTAAAGGGGATCATCGTCCCTCCCAGTTAATCAGCGTCGCTACCGATGGGGAAACCTTCGGCCACCACAAACAGGGGACAGAGAAGTGTCTTAGCTATGCTTTTACGGAATCTTTCCCTAAAAACGGCTGGACAGTCACCAATTTTGCCCATTATCTCAGTATTTGCCCCCCCACTTGGGAAGTGGAATTAAAACCCGTGACCGCTTGGAGTTGTGTCCATGGCGTAAATCGTTGGCAGGATGACTGTGGTTGCGGGGGAGGGGGAAATTACCAGCAAAAATGGCGTAAACCCCTGCGGGAGTCCCTAAATTGGCTCAGAGATGAGTTAATTAAGGTATATGAGATTCAAGGACAGGAATTTTTCCGCGATCCTTGGCAGACAAGGGATGACTACATTGCAGTTATTTTAGATCGCTCCCCAGACGCGATCGAACATTTCCTCGCTTTGCATCAAAGTCGTACCCTGAGTAAAAGCGAGAAAATCGATGCTTTGCGTTTATTAGAAATGCAAAGACAAGCTTTATTAATGTTTACCAGTTGTGGCTGGTTTTTTGAGGAAATTTCTCGACCTGAAGGCACGCAAATTTTGAGATATGCTGGCCGGTCCCTGGAATTAGCCGGAGAAGTGGCCGGAATTCAATTAGAAATGAATTTCCTCAGTCGTCTAGCTTTCGCTCCCAGTAACGTTAAGTTATATCAAGATGGGGCCGATGTCTATCGACAATTGGTCACTTCTGCGCGGGTCGATTTGGAACGGGTGGCGGCCCATTATGCCATTAGTTCCCTATTTACCAATTATCCCAGTCATCATCGGATTTATTGTTACAATACCCGTCAATTAGATTATCAAAAACAAGCGATCGGGTCTTTAACTTTAGCAGTGGGACAGGTGGAATTAACCTCAGAAATTACCCAAGAAAGTGAACATTTTGTCTTTGCTGTTCTACATTTAGGAGGTTGGGATTTTTACTGCTGCATTCAACCTTTTAACAGTCGGTTAATCTATACCAATCTTAAGGATCATCTCTTTGAATCTTTACAACAGGCCAGTGTCTCGACCATGATCGTAGAAATGGGGCGCGGATTGGGAGAAAACTTTTTTGCTTTACCCCATCTTTTTGCCGATGAAAGACACCGGATCATGCAGAAGGTGACAGCCGAAACTAAAAAACGTCTCGATCAATTATACACCCAAGTTTATCGGGATAATTACGGCATTTTAGCGGCTTTCCAACGGGATGAGCTGCCCGTACCTCAAGAGTTACAGGTAGCGGCCGATATTGCCATTTCTCACCGTTGTTTACAGGTGATTAATGCCCTAGAAAAAGATTTTGAGCAGCGGCAAGCAACGGAGAATAATCTCGATCAATTATTGGCTATTGCTAAGGAAGCCAATCATTTACACTGTCAATTAAACATCCCCGAAGCGCGTCAAACCTTAGAAAGTCTGCTCTGGCAATCTCTTGGGAAATTATTACACGATGGCGATCCTTTAACGGCGGAGGAGGATACTCGCCTAATCACCCGTTTAATTGAAGTTAGCCAACAATTAAAGCTAGGATTATCCCTCGATCGCTCTCAGGAATTATACTATTATTACTTCCATGATCGTCTAGTTCCTAATTCTTTGCGGTCCAATTCCATAGATGCTGCCTGTCCTTGGCCGATGACTCAATTAAAATGGTTATTACTATTAGGACAGGTGTTAAAAGTTGATGTGAGTATTTGGCTGTAAAATCAGTCAAAGGGTGGGCAATGCTCACCCTTTGATGATTAAGTGGGTTAGGCGATGATTGCCCTGGAACTCAGGTTAACCCAGAGACTAAACCCTTAGATTTATAATGGATCATAAGTCTCTCATCGAAGGTTTACATGACTATCACGCCGATTTATGCCGCCTCAGCCGGCACAGCAACCCAGTATCCCGATGCTTTTGGGCGTTTTGGACGCTACGGGGGCAAATACGTCCCGGAAACCCTGATGCCAGCCTTAAGTGAACTAGAAACGGCCTATAATCAGTATCAAGACGACCCCGATTTTCAAGAAGAATTAAATCAACTGCTCAAGGATTACGTCGGTAGACCTAGTCCCTTATATTTTGCCGAACGTCTCACCGCCCATTATGCCAAAGCTGACGGTACTGGGGCGCAAATTTACCTAAAACGGGAAGATTTAAACCATACCGGGGCCCACAAGATTAATAACGCCCTCGGTCAGGTTTTATTAGCCAAACGCATGGGTAAAAAGCGAATTATCGCCGAAACTGGGGCAGGACAGCACGGCGTGGCCACCGCTACGGTTTGCGCTCGTTTTGGTCTAGAATGCGTGATTTATATGGGAATTCACGATATGGAACGCCAAGAACTCAATGTTTTCCGCATGAGACTGCTTGGCGCGACGGTGCAACCCGTGGCCGCCGGGACAGGAACCCTGAAAGATGCCACCTCGGAAGCGATTCGCGACTGGGTAACGAATGTGGAAACCACTCACTACATCCTTGGTTCTGTGGCAGGTCCCCATCCCTATCCGATGATGGTACGCGATTTTCATGCGGTTATCGGTCAAGAAACTCGTCAGCAAAGTCTGGAAAAATGGGGCGGTTTACCGAATATTCTCCTCGCTTGCGTGGGGGGTGGTTCTAATGCTATGGGTTTATTTCATGAGTTTGTTAAAGAAGCTGCCGTGCGTTTAATTGGTGTTGAGGCCGCCGGGGAAAGTATCGCTTCCGGAAAACACGCCGCCACCCTTACCCAAGGTCAACCGGGGGTTCTACATGGAGCAATGAGTTATTTATTACAAGATAACGAAGGTCAAGTTATCGAGGCTCATTCCATTAGTGCCGGTTTAGATTATCCCGGAGTCGGGCCAGAACATAGCTTTTTAAAAGATAGTGGTCGCGCCGAATATTACAGTGTCACTGACCGGGAAGCATTAGAAGCTTTTCAAAGAGTTTCCCGTTTAGAAGGGATTATTCCGGCCCTAGAAACTGCCCACGCTTTAGCCTATTTAGAAACTCTTTGCCCGCAAGTAAATGGTAGTCCTCGCATTGTTATTAATTTCTCTGGACGGGGTGATAAAGATGTGCAATCGGTGGCTAAATATTTATCGATGAATGGTTAACCTTTAGCCTTTTCAGTGAGCAGTTATCAGATTTGAGTATTAAGTGATCGGTATTAGATGAGCAGTATTAAATGGCGGTTTCTTGCTGTCTTTTTACCCTTGAACGATTATCATTTACTGAGCCATGAAAATGCTACCCACTCCCCGTCTCATCACTGATCACTGGTAAATCAGAGGGATAAGCTATTGTGCATCTAAATTTGATATTCGTTTTCAACCGTTCCCTGTTCCGGACTAGCTGAATTTGATATCCTCTTGGGGTTTCTTGAGCGGTTTCCCAGCTGCCTTAACAGATTTACTCTGTTCTGGTCTTAGAGTCGCTCTAAGTGGCACTTTCTAGCATAAGTGGGTGGGTGGAATTAAATATAAAATGAACGTAGGTTGGGTTGAAGCATGAAACCCAACGCCCGCATGGGTTACGCTACCGCTAACCCATCCTACAAATAATTGTGCCTACCTACTTATATCGTGCAAATGCGCTAGTATTTAACAGTAAAGCCAACCTAGAACGACGGGGTTTCTGACCCAATTTTTCGATGAAAATTCTTCAGATTGTTCCTTCGATTTCCCTTGTTTATGGTGGCCCCAGTCAAATGGTACTCGGTTTGTCAGCGGCCTTGGCGCAACTAGGCCAAGAGGTGACTATTATTACCACCGATTCCAATGGTGACACGGGACAAGCACCCCTAGAGGTGCCTTTAGGGGTCCCTGTTAGTCAAAATGGCTATCAAATCTATTATTTTCCCTGTTCTCCCTTTCGCCGCTATAAATTTTCCCTTGATCTGTTTACTTGGTTGGCTAATAGGGCAAAAGATTACGATATCGCCCATATTCATGCCTTATTCTCCCCAGTGAGCAGTATATCGGCTTCGATCGCTCGTTACCGTCAACTGCCCTATATTCTCCGTCCCCTAGGCACCCTCGATCCGGCAGATTTGCAAAAAAAACGGCAACTTAAACAAATATATGCCAATTTTCTGGAAAAACCCAATTTAGCGGCGGCGGCGGCAGTTCATTTTACCAGTCAGCAGGAGTGTCAAATCGCCGAAAGATTTAATATAAAAACTAAGGATATTGTCATCCCCCTAGGGGTAGATTTTTTTGACCCACAAGCTCTACCGGTAAACGGTTTTGATCTTCCCCAAAATAAACCGATCATCCTCTATATGTCCCGTCTTGACCCGAAAAAAGGTCTAGATTTATTGCTGCCCAGTTTAGAAAGTCTGTTAGCAAAGGGACTAGATTTTCATTTTGTCTTAGCAGGAGGCAATCCCCAGGATCGGGAGTACGAAAATCGCATTAAAAATCAGATCGAGCGGTCAATCTTGGGCAAAAATACAACAATTACTGGATTTGTGACCGGAGAAGTAAAAAATAACCTCCTCGCTAGGGCCGATTTATTTGTTTTACCTTCCTACTATGAAAATTTTGGCATCGCAGTGGCAGAAGCTATGGCTGCCGGAATTCCCGTGGTTATCTCCGACCGGGTGGATCTGCATCCTGCGGTGGCAGCAGCGGCTGCGGGATGGGTGACAGCTTGTCAGCTGGAGGATTTAACTAATACTTTGGCAACTGCCCTGACTAACCCAGAAATTCGCCAACAAAGGGGGAAAAATGCCAGGGATTTAGTCTTAAATCAATATAGTTGGTCAGCGATCGCTGAACAGCTGTTAACCGTCTATGAAAATCTAGTCGGCGCTATCGATCGTCCCCTGCTCGATCGAAGTCACAGACGGATTAAGATTTAGGCCATCAGGATAACCAGCACTAAAAATGCCAGTAGGGTTAAACCTGATTGCAGAAAGACGGGAAGCGCAAAAGAATTCATAACAGTGGCTCACTTTTCTAGGGATGGCTCTATTTCCAATATACGCTTTCATCGGAAATTTTGGGTCTGAAACCCCGCCGTTCTAGGTTGGCTTGACGTTAGAATTAAAAGGCCAGTCTCGAAAACCAAGTGGACGGCGCAGCACCTTGAAAACTCGGCTTAGGGGGTTCCGACCAGAAAAGCTTGG
>NZ_JADBUE010000104.1:0-3354 GCF_020245805.1 Microcystis sp. M179S2
CATTACGGGACAAAGGGTTAACCTCGATTTATGATTTTCCTTGATCTATCTGGGTTTCAGCGATTTTGGGCTTCTCGAAGTAAATCCCAAGCAGGGATTGGGGTTGAGGCTTTTCTCGATTTGTTTTTTGTCTAAGTCCCACTAACACTCGCAATAGGCAACTCGTACAACTTGCTGCATTGTTGGGACAAAATAAGTTTAGTGAAGCTGATACTCTCTTAAAGAAATTTGCTGCTGAAACTCAAAGCCTTGTGGCTGATTTTGCCACTATTATGAGCCAAGTCGATTTGAATTTCCTTGAGACAGCTTATAAAGCTATTGAGGCTCGATATTTCCAGTTGGCTGATTTCTGTATTCAATTTCAACTGCTGACTCATCCAGAAACAAGCTTATCAGTAATCGGTGAGGGACTAAGGCTAAGAAAAACTGAATTTGTTCAAGACATAAACTCATATGTAAAGGTGGAACCGACGGTTAAGGTTCCACCCGACAAATTGGCAGGTGGAGAAGCGGATTTAAACAGAAAATATATCGGCAACCCGGGTTATTTTAACTTGAATAAAGGGAGTATTAAGGGTGGGAAGTTTATTGATGCTATTCCTAGTCCGCCTACACCCCGTCGGCCGCCTAATAGCGTAACAATTGAACGCCACACTCGAATCGAATTCCCATCAGAATGTGTTCTTGAGCAAAAAGCTGAGTTAAAGATTCAGCTAACTCAAGAGATTCCAAAATTTACTCGTGTTCCAGAAAAAATTTGGCTTACAGTAGGACTTAATACTAAGCAAGTTAAACTAAATGTCAAGGTTACTGCTCCAGCATTTGCCATAAGACCTTATCAGCAGCAGTTGACTGTTCCAGTTAAAGGCGATTCCAACGAAGTGATTTTTACCCTTGTTCCTCTTGAAAGAGGTGAGCAAGTTATTGAGATTGAGTTTTTCAGAGGAGCAACAAGAGTTGGGTATGTAATCGTTCAAACTAACGTAACTTTCTCATCATATCATGAAATATCGCCAAAAGTTTTATCAATGGAAGACCCAATTGATGGTCTCAAAAACTTAGAAAGTATGACGGTTAATCCCGATAAACATACACTTAATGTTACTTGGATTGAGAGAGAAAGTAAATTACTCTATACTATCTTCCCTGCCAATCGCTTAGGCGAGTGGGAGAAAACAATTCCTAATATTCAGCAACAAATTGAAGATGATTTGCGAAGTTTGAATGCTTTCCTGACAGAAGTAGTGCAACAAGGAAACCCCTCTGATGAGCGTTGGGAGAGTATCTGTTTCAATCTTCAGAGTGTTGGCGCTAACTTGTTCGAGATGTTAATTCCCTCTGAAGTGGCCAAACAAATGGGAACTTGGAAGATTGGTTCTCCTGTCATTATCTCCACTAATGAACAGTGGATTCCTTGGGAATTAATGTACGACGGCGAAGATTTTTGGGGAAAGAAGTTTATTATTGCTCGCTCTCCTCGCCTCAGCGATAGTCAAGATTTACCAAAAAGAAATAGACCTGAAAGTAAGGGAAAAAGACAAATCAAGCGGATTGTCAATATTGTCGGTGGAGATGTACCTTCCTCGGAAGCAGAGCGAGCTACCCATCTATTCTCTAATCTTCTCCCCCCGGAAGCGGTACACTTGTTAGCTAAACAGCCAATTTCGTCCCTTGTAAAAGCTATTCCAGGCACAGATGCGCTTCATTTTACCTGTCACGGACATTTAGAACCGCACCTACTCCAAATTGCTGGCGATAAAAACAAAACCCGAATTGAAAACTTGCTCCCTGAAACCATCCAAAGGCTACCCCTTGAGCCGGGTAGTCTTGTGTTTGCTAACGCCTGTGCTTCAACCGTTCCCGTGTTAACCTTTGGAAAATTTAGCAGTTTTGGCTGGAAATTTTATCAGCGTGGTGCAGATGCTTTCATTGGAACTTTAGGAGCCGTACCAGTGAAATATGCCGTCAACTTTGCCGAAATTGTTTACCGTGAATTATTCAACCCAGATGAGAAAATTACTATCGGACAGGCTGTAGCCAAAGCCAAAGAAGTTGCAGCCAACGAAAGAAACTTATTCTGGCTACTGTATTGTATTTATGGCGATCCAGATTTCTCGATTGTACAGCAAAAAAATTCCAAGGAGGAAGACCATGCCAATTAAAGTATATGCCACAGCCGTCGATCCAGCTTCAGTTAGTAGCTTACAAACTGAGGATGAGGAAATCCTGACTACTTTGGGACCACAAGAGGAAACCGTCGCAGTTCAGTTGCAAGAACTCTTTGAATCTGTCATGGAAGCTCTTTCTAGTAAGGTAGATGTAGAAAGTCAGTTGACTGTTGAAATTAATGGTTCAGTCAGCCTAAAGGCGAAGGGAGAACTCAAATATCTGTTTTTCAACATTGGAGCAGAAACAGCCAATACAAACACGATGAAAGTTACCCTATCTACAACTTTGCAGCCAAAAATACAGAAAACGAAGTAAATGTCCACCATTAAAACAAAAAGCCAGAGGTCGGTATCCGGTCTCTCAAAGAAAACGGGTTTCTCAAAGAGTTTCTCAAAGAAACCCGTTTTCTAGATATTGATTTTTGCCAAAGACTGCTTAAATTCTGCGAGAGAATTAGCGATAGCTGCTAATTTTAGTAGCTCTTCTAAGATAGTAGGGTTAGTCATTTTGCCGATTATCTCGTCAATTTCTAAAGAAATCTCTCCAAACCGCACAGTTAAAACTGTTTTTATGGCATCGCGGCTTTTTTCTAACGCTCCAATTTCCTTACCAATTTCCTTACCAATTTCCTTGCCTATTTCTTTACCGCGTTCTATCCCTAGTAACTCCCCAATTTCCTTACCAATTTCCTTACCCTGTTCTATCCCTCGTAACTCCATATTACTCATTAAAGGCATGGTTCTTTCCTCCTCAAATTGTTTGATTTTACTCTCTAAGCTTGACTGTAATTCAGGGGATAAAGTCATCATATTGTCGATGATTTCAAACAGTTTACTAAGTAAGGTAGGTATTACCCACACTACTTATTTATGATGATACTAAAAGACTTCCTACACTCCTCAAAAGAATTTACTATAAGTGCGGCTTTTAACATCTCTTCTAAAACCGAAATAACTGAAGCATCATTGAGACATTGTCCAATATCTCCAGGGATATCGCCTAGTCGGTTTTCCAAAACTTTTTTCACAAAATCACGAGCATTTTCTAACGCTCCAATTTCCTTACCGCGTTCTATCCCTCGTAACTCCCCAATTTCCTCACCAATTTTCCTTCCTCGCAACTCCATATTACTCATTAAAGGCATGGTTCTTTCCTCCTCAAATTGTTTGATTTTACTCTCTAAAC
>NZ_JADBUE010000105.1:0-2782 GCF_020245805.1 Microcystis sp. M179S2
ACGAGGAGTGAGGATAGTTTCGCGCAGAACAGCTTTTTTCTGGGAGGGGGGTTCGACGGTAGTTACCATGATGGAAATTACTTGACTACATAGCTATATAGGATTTTAAACATAAATAGGTAAGCCAATGATAATTATTAAGTTTTATCAATAGTTATCAATAGTTTTCGGGGTGTAAGACTAGAGGATTTTAGGGATTGCCGCTCAAAGATTGGCTACTATCCAAGCAAGTACCTAAAACTAGAAAAGGGATGAAGTGGCAGTTTTTTGCGATGCTTAAAATGTGACTGCGATAATTAAACCGGAGACTAATAAGCCAAAACCGCTAACCAAAGGCCAAAAACGGGGATAAAACCGAATATTTCCGCCAGAGTGAGTTATTTGACTCCATTCCAGACGAGGAGATAAATCGCGACGAAACCAACCGAGAACTTGTACATATGTATTATTTGTTGTTGCCATGGGGGAGTTAGTAGTCCTGATTTTATGCCAAAAACCAAAACGATAGTTAGGAGCGAGGGGAATTATGCCGGTGCTATCTTTAAGAAAGAAATTCTTTCCTTGAGCAATTAACTCACCGCGGAGTCGGACGGGGATAGCTGGGAGGGGATGACTGTAAGGATTATCAGTTAAAGAAAAAATATCGCTGAAACTAGCATTGTTGAGACGAGGATAACTGGCTAATCGATTGATAATTATACCCAAACCCCCACCGACTAAAATTAGGGCCAATGCACCCCAAGAGCTAAATTTCAGCCAAAGAAAACCAGCTATGACAACCCCAATAATAAAGCCTAGTCCCGAAGCATAATATAAACACAGTCGTAGAAAAAAGTTTTGATAGAGTTTCTTGGAATCTAATTCCATTTCTTGGCGTAATAATTTCCCCAGACTAAATTCTATATCTAGATCCATCTGTCGGGCATAGTTAGTTAAAGCGCGAATCCTTTCACCAGTCAGGGGATGATTAGATTGCAACTCTAACCATTTGGCCCAAGGGTTATATATATCCCAGAGAAAACTCTGTCCGATCCGGCGAGACTCCAATGCGATACCATAAACGTTACCGGCAATGATCGCATCCTGCTCCAGGGCAATATTTAATACATTTGTACTGAATGACAGGGGACTAAACTGGGCAGTTTCTTGGACTAAACCAAAGGCAATTTTTACTAAAGCGCGGGCCAAAGCATTGGGATTACCAGTAACTTGGGCAGCAAAATGATCGGCGAAGTATTCTCTAGTACGAGACAGATAAAGACAGCAAAAAACAAGAATTTGCCTAAAAATAGTGATAATTGGTGAGAGAAGGCCTAGAAAAACTGTGTCTTGAAAATTATTACCTTGATTTTGAGCAAAAGAATCGAGATAACAGCTTAAATGGTCGAAACTAGCACAGATAGTCATCAGGGCAAAGTCTCCCTGCCAAATATGCCCTAATTCATGAGCATATACCGTCGCTACTTCCTCATCGTCGAGATAGGTAAATAAACCTCTGCTAACTACTAAGCGAGCATTACCCCGTCGAGAGCCATAGGTAAAAGCGAGGGGCTGTCCGTCTTCGATAATGCCTAGTTTTGGCGGTTTTAACCCTTTTTCTCGGCATACACGCCCAATTACCGCCGCCGATTCCGGGCTATACCGTTTAATTTCCGCTAAGGACACCCAACGCACTCGATAAAGACGTTTTTGTGTCCAATCAATTAGATTCGGGGCGATAAAAAGGATGAGTCCGCCTAAGAAACCGGTCAAGAGCAAGGCAATAATTACACCCGTCCCCGCAGGGATGAGCAGCAAACGGGTAATTACCAAAAAAAGACCAAATAATATAGCATAAAAAGCCGTAATTGTCAATATTCTAGCAAAAATAAGTCTATTTTCGGGGATAGTCCGGGATAACCGGACACTTACCCGTGCTGCTCGTGCTGCCTTGGGCAGCGATCGAAATTTGACCCCATTAGTGGCAATACCGATGGTTTTTTGTTCAGCACTAAAGATTGTCAGTAATCGTTTGGCCCACTGACTAACTTCCTGATCAAGATGATTTTCTAATTCCAGAGCTAAGGCGATCGCTTGTTGCCGTTGATTATTGCTGCGATAGGCCCGAACAAGAGCCATTTTAGCTTGAATATATAAGGGAGAATGAAAATTAGCTGACTGTTGGCAATATTCTTCCAGTAATTCTACAGCCCTTGCGTAATCCTTTAGCTGCAGACATTTTAATCCTTCTTCCAGTGACATAGATATCCCTTAGCTGTTTATCTATCTTTAGAGATACCCAGAATCGTAGCAAAGATTAAAGGAGTTGGGGAAGTGGGGGTGTGGGGTGTGGGGGATTTTTCAGTGAGCAGTAAACAGTAATCAGTGAACTTAAAACTCTGATCAGGACCTAAGCAAAATTAATTATACATTTCGATCAAGCTTTTGCCTCTTGCCTCTTGCCTATCTTCACTAGGAAATTTATTTTGCATGACTACTTAACTGATAACTGATAACTTACCCACTGATAACTGATTAAAGTACCATTTCTCTGGTGGCTTCTGCATCTATGGGTTTAATCAGATACAATCGCAATAGATTCCCGACGATACCTAGCTGTAAGGGTAACTTACGCAATGTTTTTAGCCATTGAGGAGCGCTGCTTTCATCGATCGCTTTTAATTGTAAATTACGTTCGGCACAACGGTTTAAACGGGGGAAAAATTGGGGATGGTCCACATTTAAAATAGTTGGAAAAGCGCGAGCGGAGGTATTATTAGTCTGACGAATTACCTCTTGATCA
>NZ_JADBUE010000106.1:0-9288 GCF_020245805.1 Microcystis sp. M179S2
GGAATCTAATTGACTATAATTAAGACTAGAGTGTTTTCTAGGGCGAAATATAGCCATGGCAGCAGTGATTTTAAACTTAGATACAGTCAATCTCAGCGATGAGCAGTTTTACTGTCTCTGTCAAGTTAACCCAGATTGGCAACTAGAAAGAAACGCCCAAGGAGAATTAATTGTCATGCCACCTGTTGGGGGAATTAGCGGCAACCGAGAGGCCGATTTTATTGGTTTACTTTGGTTGTGGAATCGTCAAACCGGATTGGGTAAAGTCTTTAGTTCGGCGACGATTTTTCGTTTGCCGAAAGGCGGATATCGCGCTCCCGATGCCGCTTGGGTGAGTTTAACTCGTTGGCAAGCTCTGAGTCGAGAAGAACAGGAGAAATTTCCGCCTATTTGTCCCGATTTCGTCATTGAACTGCGCTCCCGTAGCGATTCCCTCCCAGAAATTCAAGCTAAAATGCGGGAATATCTCCACAGTGGTTTGCGATTAGGTTGGCTAGTTAATCCTCAACAACAACAAGTGGAAATTTATCGTCCTCAGCAACCCGTAGAAATTATGGAACTACCCGCTAATTTAAGCGGAGAGGATGTCTTACCCGGTTTTAGTCTATTTATCTCTATTTTTGAGTAAAATATCCTTAAAACAGAGGTATGATCAGACCTCTGGTAAAAATCAAAAATTGTTGTTAGGGTTAGGAGTCGGTCGTCAGTAGTCAGGGGAAATTTAGGGACTTTTTCCCTGAAAATTGGCTAATTGACCCCCTAAAAATCGGTAAAACCCCACACCCTACACCCTAGGCCTAGGAAAAACTTTTTCAGCAAACCCTATTTAACTATGACCACCGATACTATCACCACTCCCTCACCCAAAAAACTCTGGTTAGCAGCCCTTAAACCACCAATGTATAGTGTGGCGATTATACCGATTATTTTGGGAACAGCGATCGCTTATCAGGAAACAGGTCTATTTTCTCCCCCGGTTTTTGCCACTTTTATCCTCTCAGCTATTTTAATTCTCGCTTGGTTAAATCTCAGTAATGATGTTTTTGATGCCGATACCGGGATCGATGTTAATAAAGCCCATTCGATCGTTAATTTAACCGGCAATAAATCTTTAATTTTCTGGCTAAGTAATCTTTTTCTCTTATTAGGCATCGCTGGCATTTTTGCTATTAGTTATTGGCGAGGCGATTGGATGCTCCTAGAATTAATCGCCCTCTGCTGTTTTTTGGGCTATACCTATCAAGGGCCTCCCTTCCGTCTCGGTTATCAAGGATTAGGTGAAATTATCTGTTTCTTTACTTTTGGCCCCTTGGCGATTGCCGCTGCCTACTATTCCCAAGTCGGTGCTTTTTCTCTCTCTAGTCTAGCGGCTTCAATTATTATCGGGATTACCACTTCTATCATCCTTTTTTGTTCCCATTTCCATCAAGTCGCCGATGATCTCAAAGCGGGTAAAAAATCACCTATTGCCCGTTTGGGTACTTTAAAAGGTTCTAGAGTTTTAACCGTAGTGACGGTTCTCGTTTACGTTTTAACGGTAGTTTTTGTCCTGCTCCAGGTTTATCCCCCTCTCACTCTTTTAATCTTCCTTAGTCTCCCTTTCGCTTGGCAATTAGTCAACCACGTTAACCAAAATCATGACCAACCTCAGCTAGTTAGTAACTGCAAGTTTATAGCGGTTAATCTTCACTTTTTTAGTGGCATTCTCTTCTCCCTTGGCTATTTCCTTGCTTCCCGTTCATAGACCGGATTTTTTTCTTAAACCCCTTGACAAAACCCCATCACTTGACCTATACTTATATTCATAATGGGAATCCGTGCTTGCCTGCGAACCCCTCATTTTTAGGTGGGATAGACCGAAAAAAAATCAACCGAATTACTTTTTTCCTCTAGCTACCATCGGTCATCAATATTCAGCATTCAGCTTGTATTTATTCTCCCCATTTCCCCACATCCCCATTTCCCCATCTCCAAACCCGATCGAGTTTGCACTTATTAACGGAAAAGTGACAGAATAGGGGGATAGATCGCCACAAATCAAGGTTAGCATGAGTGAACAGCCCCTCGGATCGGTTATTCAAGGTTCCCTGAGTGAAGGTTTAGAAATCCGTCTTTATCCGGATATTTCGGTAGAAGATATGCGCGTCGGTAAATTTTTAGTGGTGCAAGGCACTCGATCGCGTTTTTTCTGTCTCCTCACCGATGTCTCCCTGGGTAACTCCAGTCCCCGGATTATCGCGAATCCTCCCCATCCCGATGATAGTTTTATGCGCGATGTTTTAGCGGGTAGCGGTACTTATGGTACTATTGAACTATCGCCTATGCTCATGTTTACGAAGTCAGAGGAAGCCCCGGCTTTTCAAGCCGGGGTCTCTCTGACTCCGACTGGAGGTAATTCTCCCGCAGTTTCTGACACTTCTTTAGGCTCTTTTCAACCCCAAACTAGCGCCGATTTAGAATTACTGCCAGTTAAAACTATTCCCGCGCATTTTAGCCAAGTTTATGAAGCTTGTGAGCAGGATTTTCGCATGGTTTTCGGTTGGGAAGATGATCCCACCAGAAAGAATTTTGCTATTGGTCAACCCCTTGACATGGACGTGCCAATATGTATTAATCTCGATCGCTTTGTGGAACGTAGTAACGGTGTTTTTGGCAAATCCGGGACGGGAAAATCCTTTTTAACCAGATTACTAATTTCGGGCATTATTCGCAAACAAGCAGGGGTTAACCTCATGTTTGATATGCACTCGGAATACGGTTGGGAAGCGATGAAAGAAGGGAAGGATGTTTCTACGGTGAAAGGATTATGTCAATTATTCCCCGGACAGGTGGAAATTTATACCCTCGATCCCGATTCTACCAAACGCCGGGGAGTACGAGGAGCGCAGGAATTATTCTTAAGTTATAATCAAATTGAAATCGAGGATATTCGTTTAATCGGTCGGGAATTAGGTATCTCGGAAGCTAGTTTAGATAATGCCAATATTCTCTATAACGAGTATGGAGAATCTTGGATTACTCAGTTATTAAATATGAGTAACGAGGATATTAAAATCTTCTGTACGGAAAAACAAGGCCATGCGGGATCAATCATGTCCCTCCAGAGAAAATTAATGCGTCTAGATAGTTTGAAATATTTAAGAAGTGTTTGTCCCCACAATTATATCGATCAGGTTTTACAAGCTTTAGATGCAGGTAAGCACGTTGTCATTGAATTTGGCTCCCAAAGTAATATGCTTTCCTATATGTTAGCCACCAATATGATCACCCGTCGGATTCATGCTAATTATGTTAAAAAAGCTGAATATTTTTTACAAACCAAAAACCCCGTTGATCGGCCGCAACAGTTAGTGATTACTATTGAAGAAGCTCATCGATTTTTAGATTCTGCCGTGGTGCATCAAACTATTTTTGGAACCATCGCTAGGGAGATGCGAAAATACTTTGTTACTCTCTTAATTGTTGATCAAAGACCTTCAGGAATTGATAACGAAGTCATGTCTCAGGTAGGGACAAGAATCACCTGTTTATTAAACGATGAAAAGGACATCGAAGCCATATTTACAGGGGTTTCTGGAGGGGGAAGTTTGCGATCAGTTTTAGCGAAATTAGACTCAAAACAACAGGCTTTAGTTTTAGGTCATGCGGTCCCTATGCCGGTAGTAATTCGTACTCGCGCCTACGATCAAAAATTCTATGCTGAAATAGGTGCGACCGACTGGCGAGAATTACCCGATGAGGAAGTATTAGCGGCGGCCAAAATTGCCAAAGCTGATCTAGGATTTTAAAGGAATTTATTTGGGAGATTTCTCCAATGGTTCTTCTGGAAAGAAGCAATAAAATCCTCAGTACCCGGAATGATACCAAAAATCTCCTCGGATAATTTCAGCAGTTGAGGATTATTAAAAAGACTATAATATTCGGGATCTTCTCGAAAGGTTTGCCAACGATTAAGAACATCCATTTTCTGCCCTTCTTGTTGATAGGATAAGCCATCAAAGGAACTACCACCAGCAAAATTGGCAACTAACTCTTTTTTCGAGTCATCAAAAGGAATTTGCAGTCTTTCTGTAATTGCTTGCCGATAATTGACATCTGTTAACCATTGATTATAGTTGATTCCCAAACGATAGCGATCAGCACTTTTTTGGTAACTTAGATAAACCTGAGCGTATTTTTCCCAGAGAACAGCAATATTTTTTAAGTTTTCTTTGCCCCATTTTTGATAAATGCTGGCTAATACATTGAAAGGATCCCGCAGAATAACTATAGAAAAAACCTCTTGACTTTTGCCTACCCACTGCTCATGATAGCGATCCATCAAATCGCTGAAATTTTCAATATCTTTTTCCTCAAAGCTGACAATTATCGCCTCTTTGGGATGTTGTTTGAGCTTTTGACCATTAAAGCGTTGATCATTTTTTGAATAAGTGACAATTTCTTTATTAAAGAAAGGATTTCTCTCAAAAAAGAAGTATTTTTTCTTAAAATCCCAGTAGTTAATCCCCTTGCAGTCAATTCTTCCTGTACCTTTGTAAATACGAATTTCCTTTCCTGCTAAATAGCAGTGATTGGCAAAAACTACCTGACCAGGTATCTGGGAAAAAATCCAATTGATAATCGCATGATTACCACTTCTTTTAATGCCAAATACTCGAATTTCTTTATTGTTGATTATGGTTGACATTTGATTGATGACACTAGCAAGAGAAAGTAATTTATCTAAAAACTGTTGGTTCCAAGTTTTTGAGTATAAGAATATACAAAAAATAGGTATATCGATATACTAATCTCGACTGGTAGTGTGACAAAGATCAAATGTGTTTGTCAATGAGTATTTATACTCAAACAATAATCCCTTGATTCTGAGGACAACTCACAGTCAAGGTAATTTTGTCAAAACCTTTTGTTAGAATCAGAAAGCTCGACAGTCTTAACCCTGGATGAAAACTGGTTTCCCTAACTATGCAACAAGGTGATTTAATCGAGATCGAGATTACCGACCTCAACCATACGGGCGAAGGTGTGGGAAAATACCGAGGACAGGTGATTTTTGTGCCGGATACGGTCATTGGCGATCGCATTCAAACTCGCATCACCTATATCAAAAAAAGTCATGCGATCGGCAAACTACAAACTATTCTCCAAGCTTCTCCCCATCGTATCCGTCCCCGCTGCATCGTCGCCGATAAATGTGGTGGCTGTCAATGGCAACACATCGAGGACCAATTTCAGCGCCTAGTCAAAAAAGAGCAAGTACAAGAGGTATTAACCAGAATTGGCGGTTTTAGCGATCCTTTGGTTTATCCTCCCCTCACCGGTAATTCTCCCCTCGCTTATCGCAATAAAGCTACCTATCCCCTCGGATTTTCCCCCACCGGCAATGTGCAAGCAGGTTATTATCGTCGCGGCAGCCATCATCTGATTAATCTCAATCAATGTCCGATTCAAGATCAGGCTTTAAATCCGTTTCTAGCAGAGATAAAACAGGATATTCAGGGTCAAGGCTGGTCAATTTACGATGAAAAGACCCACCAAGGACAATTACGCCATTTATCCCTAAGAATTGGCCGCCACACTGGAGAAGTTTTATTAACCCTGATTAGTACCGATAATAATTTACAGGGAATTGAGGCACAGGCGCAGCAATGGCTGGCAAAATACGCCAATTTAGTCGGTGTAACCGTGAATTATCACCCCGAGCGAGGTAATGCTATTTTTGGCGCTCAGACCACAACTATCGCCGGAAGGGACTATATTACCGAAAAGTTCGCCGGATTAACCTATCAATTGGCTGCCGATACTTTTTTTCAGGTTAATACAGAGGCTGCTGAAGCCTTATTTGCGGTTATTTGTCAGAAATTAGACCTTAAAGGTGAAGAAATTCTCATTGATGCCTACTGTGGCATCGGTACTTTTACTTTACCCCTCGCTAAACGGGTTAAAGAGGTGATTGGACTAGAATCCTATAGCTTTTCCCTCGATCGAGCCAAGATTAACGCCCAATTAAATAATATTACCAACACAACTTTTATTTTGGGGGCAGTAGAAAAAACTTTACCGCAACTGACAGTTAAACCCGACATTATTCTACTCGATCCGCCCCGCAAAGGTTGCGATCGATCTGTCCTCGATAGTCTGTTACGGCTGCAAAGTCAACGCATTGTTTATATCAGTTGTCAAAGTGCAACTTTAGCCAGAGACTTGCAATATCTCTGTAAAACAGGCGATTATCAACTGCTAGAAGTGCAAACAGCTGATTTCTTTCCCCAAACTCCCCACGTCGAATGCGCCGCTTTTCTTAGACAAAAAACAGCGAATATGGTAGGATGAAATAGGAGGAAAAACCCGACACTTTAGCCGTTTATGGTCGAAAAGTCAATGGGTAAAGATAATAGCATATTAAAGCCCGTTCCAATCAACTACTTTTTTGATTAATTACCCGCTCAAAGCTGCCTTGATTCTCGATTGTTTTGTAGATCAATCATAAAAATATCTAATCAATCTCAGAGACAGAAAAGGGATAAAATATGACTCATTAGGTATGGCAATCATCTAGATCGACGGTTAAGAGACCTTAATCTTTCTGTAAGAGAACAGTCATTGAATAAAAGCTAGAGGTAAAGCGCGTGATTGCTATTTCACTGCCAACAAGCAAACGAAGCTGGAACACCATGAGTTTCGCTTCCACCTTGTATCTTTGTCCGATTTTAGATTTATTGACCGCTAGTATTCCCGAAGAATTAGAACCAGAAATTAGATTAGGATTGCAAGAAGCTTTAGTTAATGCCGCTAAACACGGCAATCATCTCGATCCCAGCAAAACCGTGGTCGTTCACTTTTCCAGCAGTAAAGACGAGTATTCTTGGGTAATTACCGACGAAGGTTGTGGATTTACCCCCCGTTGTCCCCATCATGGCTGTAGTTGCGATTGTCCCAATTTTCCCCCCGAAGAAGCGGAAAATGGCCGAGGACTGTGTATATTATATCAAATCTTCGACCAAGTTCACTGGAATCAAAAAGGAACCCAACTGAAACTTTGTAAACAAATTAAACAGGAACGCTGGTTCACCTAAGGACCATGACCGTGAGAAGGACAGGGAGGAGCAGAAATCGAGCGATCGAGCCAGCCTGTAGCCTGTTGTAGCCGAGGAAGTGCTTCTTCTGGCTGATTATCTAATAAAAACACCAAAGCCGTCCCTAATTGTTCGGCGGCCCGAGCATTACGGTTGGCCTTCAGACGATGCCAGTCAATCGGTGCGATCGCCAAACGTGCCGCCAAAATCCGCGCCAATTCCAGGGTAGATAGATCATCAACAGTCTGAGATGAGGAAGAGACAGGGGATGGAATCATAATCAAAAGGTTTCGTAAAACCGTAAAATCGTCTATAACTATAGTTTAGACGCAGGAAATCCCATCGAGTCCATGTCCTTAGAAGAAAACCCCTACCCTAACGATGAATCGGCAGAATTTACCCAAGCGATTGAAGAAGTCGAAGCGGCGATCGCAACACTAAAAGACCGTTATCGACAGATCAACGAAGCAGAACAGCAAAAAAAAGACCTAGAGGCACAATTGAGCCAAATAGAACCCCAATGGCGGGAAAATCCCCTACCTGAACTAGAAAAGGAATTGGTACAAATTCGCGAACAGATTCAAGAATTAGAGGTAATTTTAGAAAGCAATTTACTTAAAGAAGGGGAATTAAAGCGCCTATTCTGGGAAGGAATCCGTCGCGGACTGCTGGGGGAGGTTTTTTGGCAAATTGTCCGCTTTGGTGGTATCGGAGTCTTACTGGGTTGGATTCTGCGATCCTGCAGCGGGTGATTAACTGCACAGGAGTGGGTGTGTTGCCTTGAGAAGCTGATTAGGGTTCAGTTCCATCCAGACGGATTTGACATTTACTGGCATCGAGGTTAGTTAGAGAAGCGAGGTTAGTTAGAGAAGTGTCGTTATAAGTGCCTTGTTTAACTATTCCTAACAGAGAAGCGATAACTATACACTTTCTTTCTTGGTTGGGATAGGGATCGGCGGTGGCATTGGCAGCACGATATAATACGATTATCGCTTGGGTTGCCCGCGGAACAAAGGTTAACCCCGGCACATGACCCCGAAAGGAAAACTGTACCCCCGGACTGCCGCCTAGGGTGGGAAAATTCCTCACCACCATAAATATTTCCTGCGGCAGACTTAAGGAACCCCCATTAGCATTAGCCGCCACTAAACAACCCGGTTCATTGGCCTTTATTTGCTGGTAAACCGTGGGACCAGTGCCAGTCCCGTTAGTAAAATTAATCGTGCAATTCCTCCCTCGACGGATAGCTTGTTTTTGGGCATCCCGTAGGGCTGATTGTATAGAATCGGTGGCTTCTTGGACTTTATTGCTATTTAACCAAGCTAATAAATTAGGTCCGGTTAAGGCGGCAAGAATTCCCGTAATTGCCAAAGCTACCAAAATTTCTAACAGGGTAAAACCCTGATTTTTATGGACATTCAAACGACGCATCGGGAATCACCTCGACAGAACTTCTGGCAATAACATTTTCTTGGTTGCGGTAATCGTTAGCAGTTTGACCCTTTGCTAACTGGACTTGATAATCAATACGGAGACGATGGGGATTAGCCGATTGGTTAGTAATATTAAAAGTTCGATGGAGAGAATATTTTTTACCGACAATTTCTCGTGTTGCTACTAATTGTTCCGTCGGTATAGTAGTGGTGGGGAGAGGAGTATTCGTTAGTTGTCTTCTTAAAGCTGTGGCATAACCCTGAGCGATATTTGTACATACATCATCACTGACATTAGGGTTGGCCGGACTGGAGTTCACATCTAAACTCGAAGCTAAAGCTTTGACATCCTCAAAGTCTTCTTGAATCCAAAAGTTAGCTTTAGCTTGTCTTTCTGCCCGAACTTTATATAAGGCATTCACTGCCATTAACTGTAAGGTTCCTGTTAAGAAAGCGGTAATAGTTAAAATGGCAATGATCACTTCTAACATCGAGAAACCCGACTCGGACGATGACAGTTTTGACTGTATCCCCTTCCCTCTTGATTTCACTTTTCAACCCTCCCCGTTTTTCCTGAAAACCACTGGCTTTTTTTAGCTCTCAACTACAGAGTACCCAGTTGACATCCTCACCGCCGTGAACGGACGGTGATTCCCAAACCTCACGATTTAGGTTTCTGCTTCTTTCCCGAAGGATTTTTCGCACCTGCCTTAACAGATTTACTCTGTTCTGGTCTTATGGTCGCTCTACAGACTGACACCGCAAGCCCTGCGGCCAAA
>NZ_JADBUE010000107.1:0-22327 GCF_020245805.1 Microcystis sp. M179S2
ATACGGTCAAGTATTAGTCAGCAATTATCGCGATTTTCTGCTCATCGGTCGCAATAGCCAAGGTCAACCGGTAGAATTAGAAGCCTATAGTTTAGCCCCGTCAGAAGCCGAGTTTTGGCTAAAAACCTCAAATCCATCCAAATTTGCCGCCGAACACGGTGATAGCCTCTTAGAATACCTAAAGAGAGTGCTTTTACAGGCGGCTCCTATCACCTCACCGGCCGATGTTGCTTGGTTTCTTGCTTCCTATGCGCGCGACGCAAAAGCACGCTTAGAACATCATTCCGATCTTCCCGCTCTGGCCAATATTCGTCAAGCTTTAGAAAATGCCCTCGGTATCAAATTTGAACGGGAACAGGGGAATAAATTTTTTCGTTCTACCCTCGTGCAAACCCTCTTTTATGGTTTATTTTCTGCTTGGGTATTATGGCACAAGGAAAACCTCAATCGCGAGGATAAAGAGGATAAGTTCAATTGGAAATCCGCAGCCCATAATCTCCATGTTCCCATGTTAGCGATCCTATTTGAGCAGATCGCCGCACCGAGTAAGTTAAAATCTTTGGGATTAGTAGAAGTTTTGAATTGGACCGGTGCAGCTTTAAATCGAGTGCGACGAGAGGAATTTTTTCGTCAATTCGATGAGGGACAAGCGGTACAGTATTTCTATGAACCATTTTTGCAAGCTTTTGATCCTGATTTACGCAAAGAATTGGGAGTTTGGTACACTCCTCCGGAAATTGTTCGCTATATGGTAGCGCGAGTCGATCGAGTTTTACGAGAAGAATTAAATATTGAGGACGGTTTAGCTAATCCCGATGTTTATATTCTCGATCCTTGCTGTGGCACCGGTGCTTATTTAGTCGAGGTTTTGCGCTATATTACCGATACTTTACAGGAAAATGGGGCGGGTGCTTTAGCCATGGCTTTGGTGAAAAAAGCAGCCATAGAAAGAATTTTCGGTTTCGAGATTTTAACCGCTCCTTTTGTCGTCGCTCATCTACAATTAGGTTTATTCCTGCAAAGTTTGGGTGTACCTTTAATAGAAGATAGTGAACGGGTGGGGATTTATCTGACTAATGCTTTAACCGGTTGGCAACCTCCCGATGAGGAAAGTAAACAGAAAATTCAACAGCTACAATTAAGTTTTCCGGAGTTAAATAAGGAACGAGAGGCAGCCGATGAAGTTAAGCGCGGTAAACCGATTTTAGTTATTCTCGGTAATCCTCCCTACAATGCTTTTGCTGGAACCAGTCCCGCAGAAGAAGCAGGTTTAGTGGAATTGTATAAACAGGGTTTAATCTCCGATTGGGGGATTAAAAAGTTTAATTTGGATGAGTTATATGTGCGCTTTTTTCGTTTAGCAGAAAGATGTATTTCAGAAAATACTGGCAAAGGGGTTGTTTGTTATATTTCTAATTTTTCCTATCTCGGTGATCCTTCTTTTGTGGTGATGCGACAAAGATTTTTACAAGAATTTGATCGTCTTTGGTTTGATTGTCTCAATGGTGATAGTCGCGAAACGGGAAAGTTAACCCCTGAAGGTAATCCCGATCCTAGTGTTTTTTCTACTCAATACAATAAGGAAGGGATTCGAGTCGGGACAACTATCGGACTAATGGTAAGAAAGGAAGTAAGGAATAAAAATGTTGATGTCTATTTTCGCCATTTCTGGGGAGTTGCTAAACGAGAACAGTTATTAGATAGTTTAAATAATCAAGATTTTGATGCTTTTTATCAAGTCTCTAACCCAGAACAATCTAATCGTTATTCTTTCCGTCCCTCCGATGTTTCCTCTCACTATTTAGCATGGCCAAAGTTAACAGATTTATGTAAAGAACCACCTAGCAATGGATTAATGGAAAAAAGGGGAGGAGCATTAATTGATATTGATAAATCAAGTTTAGAAAAAAGAATTAAAATGTATTATGATACTTCGATAACATGGGAAGAACTTAAAACCTTAAAAACTGGATTAACGGAAGATGCTAGTGGATTTGAAGCCAAAAAAGTACGCTTAAAAGTTCAAAAATCAGAAGGTTTTCAACAAAATAACATTATACGCTATTTACTTCGACCTTTTGAAGTTAGATGGTGTTATTACAGCAAGATTAGTCCTTTATGGAATCGTTCCAGACCTGATTTATGGTCACAATGTTGGGAAGGAAATTCATTTCTTATGAGTCGTCCAGCAGGAGTTGCTAATCCTGAAGGAATACCAATATGTTATACACAATTGTTAGGAGATAATGATTTTCAAAGAGGTCATGCTTATTATTTTCCTATACGATTACGTCAAAATTTAGAGAAGGTGAATACAGAAGATAATACTCAAGGAAAATTATTCGATTCCAGTAACTTGAATATTCCTTCAATAAAAGCCAATCTTTCAGAAAAATCTCGTCAATACTTAAATCAACTGGGTATTAATAATCTTGATGAAAATATCGAGAATGCTTCCTTAATTTGGCTGCACTCGTTAGCGATTGGGTACTCCCCCTTGTATCTTGGGGAAAATGCCGATGGTATTCGTCAAGACTTCCCAAGAATTCCCCTTCCCAATAGCCAAGAATTATTAATTAAATCTGCTCAACTAGGACAAGCGATCGCATCTCTTTTAGACACAGAAAACCCCGTTATAGGAGTCACCAAAAAACCGACCCCTGCACTGCAAAAAATCGCCTTGATTTCCTGCACTGATGGGGGAAATTTAAACCCAGATAAGGGGGATTTAATTATTAACGTCGGTTGGGGACATGGGGGGAAAAATGGCGTGACAATGCCGGGTAAAGGAAAAGCGATCGCCAGACAATATACAACCGCAGAAATGAGCGTAATTAGCCCAGAAATGCGAAAATTATTAGGAACGACCACCTATGATATTTATCTCAATGATCGAGCCTATTGGCAAAATATACCGGCCCGGGTTTGGGAATATACCATCGGGGGTTATCAAGTCATTAAAAAATGGCTAAGTTATCGCGAGGAAAAATTATTAGGACGGGGATTAACTATCGCAGAAGTGCAGGAAGTAAGCGAGATGACTAGAAGAATTACTGCGATTATTCTCCTAGAATCAGACCTAGATGATAACTACCAAAATATCAAAACAGCCGTGTATTCTTTTTAACTTAGTGTCAGCAGAATTCCCTTGCTTTTAGCGATGGGATGAATGCTGATACTAAATCCGTTGAGTACAGGCTAGTTATGAGACGAGGCACTCATGCAAGAGGCAAAAGGGGAAATAAATAATCAGTTTTTAATAACAGGATTTAGTATGACATTCAGTTTTCTTCCCATCCCCCAAGGATTGGATGATTGAAGCCTTCTGAAGCAAAAGAATATCTGTGATTGCTATCAAAACTGTTATATTATATAAAAATATTTCTGAGATTTTTTCTATGCCTCTAATTAAAATTCAAACTTCTGTCACCTCCCTCGATGATGAGACGGTTAATCAACTTTTGCAGAGTCTTTCGGCTAAATTAGCTAAACATCTGGGAAAACCCGAATCCTATGTGATGACAGCTTTAGAATCGGGGATAAAAATGACTTTTGCTGGTACTTTTGAGCCGGTGTGTTATGTGGAGATTAAAAGTGTTGGTTCTATTTCCGCCGCTCAAACTAAAAGCATGAGTAGTGATTTTTGTCAAGAAATTGAGGCTTATTTAGGAATACCGAAAAATCGCATTTATCTAGAATTTGCCGAGGCGAAAGGTGATCTTTGGGGATGGAATGGCACTACTTTTGGCTAATTTATGCCAAAATTATCGGAGATAGGGCTTATTTTAACTCTCTGGTGAGGATTTTTGCCTGTTCAATCCAAGCTAACATCACCGCAATATCGGGACATAAATCGCGTCTTTGCAGATTAGCCACCTGAAAATTGATGTTTGTGCCAATTGCGGGGATGAGCCTTTTTCTGTCAACTCTTGAGGTTGACGCGTTTCATTTTTGAATTGGCGGATGGTATAAAAGTAGAATAGAGAGATTATACTGAGTATAGAAAAATTACAGCTTTGTTCCTAAAGATGAAGTGTAACCTAATTTGGTATCGAATCCTGACGACCGGCTCCCCAAAACGAAAACTTTGTACTTCACCATTAAGATAACTGCTATAAGATGAATTTATTAGAAGAAGTTAAGGCAAAAACTAAAGAATTTCGTACCGATAACTATCCTATGTCAATCGGAGAGATTATTAGTCTTTATAATAACAAAGAAATGACAATTAATCCAGATTTTCAAAGATATTTTCGTTGGACAATAGCCCAAAAAAGCCGATTTATAGAATCGATACTATTAGGAATTCCTATTCCCTCTATTTTTGTCTATCAGAGAGAAGAAGATAGTGTTTGGGAATTGGTGGATGGATTACAAAGGATTTCAACAATTTTGGAATTTGTTGGCGATTTAAGAGATGAGGACGATGAAACTAAGAAAAAACCAAAACTGGTGCTTCAAGGTACTAAGTTATTACCTAGCTTAAACGGAGTTATGTGGGAAGGTGCAGAGGAAGGAGAGTATAATTTGCCCCCATCTCTAAAAATAGATTTCAAAAGAGCGAAAATACAGGTTCAGATTATCCAAAAAGAATCGGATAAAAATGCTAAGTTTGAAGTTTTTGATCGTTTAAATACCGGTGGCTCTTTTTTATCTTATCAAGAGGTGCGTAATTGTCTTTTGATTATGCTAGATAAAAGCCTATATAAGTGGTTAGAAGACTTGGCAGAAAATGAGAACTTTAAAAATTGTATTTCCCTATCCGAGCGATTAAGACAAGAACGCTACGACTTGGAACTAATTCTTAAATATTTTGCCCTGTCTTCTCCCACATTTGGTCCAACATCATTGAACAAAAAAGATGTTAATGAATATTTGACTGACTATCTGAGAGAATTATGTAATTCCACCACTTTTGATCGTGTGTTAGAGCAAGAAAAATTCGCTAAAATGTTTTTATTGCTTGCTGAAGCGACGAATGAAGATACTTTTACCAAATATGATGGAACAAGATTTAAGGGTAAATTTCTCGATTCTGCTTATGAAGCGATCACTACAGGATTACGAGAAAATATTGATGATTACTCTGCTCAAGATATTGAACTGCTAAAAACAAAAATTCAGGAAATGTGGTCAGAATCTGACTTTATTTCTAACATCGGTACAGGATCGAGAGCTAGAACTAGAATGCACAAAATGATTGAATTTGGCAAAAAATATTTTAAAAAGTAATGAGTAAAGATAATAGAACTATCGAAATTCTCCAGAAAAACTTAGATGAAGATATGGCATGGCGAATCAGAGAACTTAGTATTTTAAAAACTAAAATTCCTCGACAAAAAGGAACTGAGCAAGATGTATTAATTAGAGCCGGAATAACCACTCTCTATGCCCATTGGGAAGGTTTTATTAAATATGCAGCAGAATGTTATTTGCAGTTTGTTTCCTTAAGAAAATTAAATGATCATCAACTGGATTACTGTTTCGTTGCCCTTAGTTCTAGAAAATCTATAAATGAGTTAATAAAAACCAATAAATTTAAGTTACAAAAAGAGATGATCAAAAATTTACTTGATAACCTAGAAAATAGAGCTTATATACCCTACGAAAATATTATTAACACCAAATCTAATCTCAATTTTGAAGTTTTCACTGATATCTGTACTATTCTAGGAATTGATGATAGTGATTATCAACTGCGGCAGAAAGCTATTGATGAACAACTTCTCACCCAAAGAAATAAAATTGCTCATGGCAAGTATTTAACTATCGATTATGAAGAATACATCAGTATTTATAATTTAGTAATTGAATTAATCAGAAATTTTAAAGATGATCTATTAAATGCCGCCGTGACAGAACAGTATAAAAAAGTCAAAAGTATATAGGGTTAATACTAAATCCGTTGAGCGCTACATATCAGAACAGGCACTCATGCAAGAGACAAAAGGGGAAATAAATAATCAGTTTTTAATAACCGGATTTAGTATGACTCCATGACTATCAAGAACTGTTCCAATAGTAGCAAGAGACGAAGTGACTAATCGGAGTAACTTGTCTTTTGTCTCTGCCAAATTCTTATCTTCTGTATTGCGCTGTAAACTTTGAGTATTATAAATTTTTTTAATTAATTCTTCACCAGCAGAAAAAACATTACTATCTGAATATTTGGTTGTCCTGGCTTCTTCAAAAAATATATTAATTCCCTCTGACCATTCAGCTTTTAACTCTGAGTCATCTACTTGCTCTAATAGATTATTACTAAGAGATTGAAGTTCTTGAAGCTGCGTTTTGATATGCGGTGCTTTCGCATAAATTCTTCCCCAAGTGGCCAAAAAATCAAAAGTTTGTTCGGCAATTAAAGGGGTTCCGTCCGCAAGACTAACTTTAAAAAAAGCGTCGAGGGCAGGGGCAAGAAGCGCAAAAATTGGTAATTCCCAACTATTGACAGAAGCGGTAAGAACAAGTAGGCTGATTCTAGATGGACTATCAGGGGGAATACTATTGCGAGATAAAATTGACGCAATAAATAACCAAACAACCTCATTGTTAATCTCGCTGTCATTCTGTAGAAGCTTACGTCCCAATACCCCTAAGCCGATTTCTGAAGCTTTGATCGATCCCAGTGCCAACAGAGCGGCAAACTCTCTAACATGACTATCCACCCTGCTCAGATTGCCGAAAGCTCTATCAATTTCTTCTCTAGCGTTATCACTATCGCCAGAGTCTAAAAATTGTTGCACTCTTCTAAGCATCGTTGTCATTCTGTTTGGGGCGAAGGGATAAAGCTAAGACCACTGCGAATTTCAATATCTACACGGGCGTTTTTAGTTTTACGTTTAGAATCCTGAAATGAGTGCGGTTGTGCCTCTGGAGTGACACCACCTTGCTCACTAGCATTTGTAACAAAGCGTTCAGCTTTTCTAAAAGCTTGTTTCCGTTCCTCTCGTTGAAATTCATTGCATTGCCCTTTAATATTAGCAAGAAATAATAATCCTTCTTCAGCAGTAACAGGATTTTTTCTTGCCCAAGAACAACTGTATCCACCCTCTTGCTGGATATCGTCTCCTTGAGCTTGTACCCTCCCACGATAAGGTTCTGACGAACTCGACATATTAAATGTTCAAATTTATTCATTTAAGACAATTATATAGTAATTATCAGCAAAAATGTCAAAAAAAGCCCAAATACTTGATTAGAATCAATTATCAAAAGTTTAGCTATAAAATTATGTAGAATGCTTTCGACGACGTACTGGGAAATTACCTGACAAAAAAAAGTTGATAGAACCAAAACGGTCTATCAACTCTTAAAGTTATCTATTCAAGAACTAAAAATTAACGTTCCTGAAAGACAATTTTTTTGTCCAGGGAAGGACGGTTATTCGACTTAGAGGGGTACTTACTACCACCACTGCGGGGAGTTTTATTAATCACCGGTTTACTGCTCGTCGGTGCGGGAACTTCCCAATCAGTTTTCATCCACTGGGGACAATTTTGATCGTAGATCATTTGCAGGGCAGCAGCCGCGATCGCTTGGGGATCGTATTCTTCACTTAAATCCCGCACTAAAGGCAAGAAAGAAGCCATACGTTCCCCCGATAAAGCCTCTTTTAGCTGATTTTGCAGCTTGGCTAGGCGTTTTGCTTCTACTTCGGTGCGGCTAGGAATGGGACTAGATTCCAGACGTTGACGCAGACGCTGTTCAATCTGACGCAACAAACGCCGATCGATCGGTTCTACTAAAGATATAGCAGTTCCCGTTTTACCGGCGCGGCCCGTGCGGCCAATGCGGTGAATATAGGTTTCGGCATTATCCGGCAGATCATAGTTAATAACGTGGCTGAGATTTTCCACATCTAGACCGCGGGCTGCGATATCCGTGGCTACCACTAATTTAATTTTGCCCTCGCGGAAACGTTGCACCAGTCGTTCCCGTTGCACTTGGCTTAAGTTACCGTGGTATTCATCCACCGTTTGCCCCGCTTCTTGCAGTTTGCTGGTTAATTCGGCCGCGGTTTGCTTGGTGCGGACGAAAATAATCGCCGATTCTAGGGGTTCGATCTCTAACAGGGGTTGCAGGACTTTTAATTTCGTCCAACCGCGAGGGATCAGATAAATTTTCTGCTCGATCTTAGCAGGAGCGGCCTGGGG
The DNA here is from genome assembly GCF_020245805.1 of Microcystis sp. M179S2. Classification (NCBI taxonomy): domain Bacteria; kingdom Bacillati; phylum Cyanobacteriota; class Cyanophyceae; order Chroococcales; family Microcystaceae; genus Microcystis; species Microcystis sp. M179S2. The sequence goes on from NZ_JADBUE010000107.1 coordinate 8,154, forward strand.
TTGAGAAACCGTCACAGAAACGGGAGATTTCAAGAAATTAGCGATTAAATCGCGGATTTCCCGGGGCATAGTTGCCGAGAAACAGGCGGTTTGACGGGTGGAGGGGGATGCTTGCAGAATTTTCTTAACATCATCGATAAAACCCATACTGAGCATTTCGTCCGCTTCATCGAGGACTACCCAGTTTAGGGATTCTAGATGGAGTTTTTTGCGATCGAGCAGATCGATTACCCGGCCGGGAGTCCCGACCACAATCTGGACACCTTTTTCCAGACTGCGGATCTGACGTTCCATGGATTGACCACCACAGACTGTCAGGATAAAGAGACGACGATCATCAGAGAAATCTTTGATGGCGCTGGCCACCTGTTGGGCTAATTCCCGGGTGGGGGTGAGGATTAAAGCTTGAACGTTAGGATTTTTGGTGTCCATGCGTTCCAGTAAAGGCAGGGAATAGGCGGCAGTTTTGCCGGTTCCCGTTTGTGACATTCCTACCATGTCATGCCCTTCTAGAAGGAGAGGGATGGCTTTGGTTTGAATTTCCGTGGGGGTGGTGAATCCAAGCGTTTCTAGGTGTTGAAGACGGCTATCGGATAAACCTAAATTGTTGAAACCAGTGGTCATAGGGATTGTTTTGTGGGAATTAAATAAGAAAAATGGAAAAATTAGACTATTTCGCCGTAGAGATCGTAGGTATCGGCCGCAGTGATTCGGACCTGTACGATCGCACCTAGAATCGCCTCCCCTGTCACATAAACCAAGCCATCCACTTCCGGGGAAAAACGAGCGGAGCGCCCGATTAATTCTCCTGTTTCTGGGTTTTCCTGTTCGATGAGAACATCGACAGTTTGACCGATATAAGCTTGATTTTTGCGTTCCGAGATCGGTTGCTGAGTTAACATCAACCTTTCGCGGCGTTCGTCCATAATTGCCTGTGGCACTGGATCGGGCAGGTCAAAAGCGGCTGTACCTTCTTCGGCGGAGAAGGTAAACACCCCGACGTGATCGAACTCATGACGCTTGACAAATTCCAGCAGATGGCTGAAATGTTCCTCGGTTTCTCCGGGGAAACCGACGATAAAAGTCGTTCGTAAAACCGCGTTCGGGATAGCTTGCTTGATCCGCTCGATAATGCCATCGTTGACTCGTCCTTGCCAGGGACGGTTCATCGCCCGCAGGATGTCGGGATGGGAATGTTGTAGCGGCAAGTCTAGATAGGGTAAAACATTCGGGCTCTCTCGGATCGCTTCGATAACCTTTGGCGTTAACCCGGTCGGGTAAGCGTAGTGAACGCGAATCCAAGGTATATCGACTTCTGCCAGCGCTCGCAAGAGTTCCGCTAATTTGGGTTCGCCATATAAGTCTAACCCATAATTGGTTGTTATTTGCGAAATGAGAATTAATTCTTGAACCCCTTGGCTGGCCAATTGTCGCGCTTCGGCCACAATGGACTCGATCGATCTCGATCGCTGATCGCCGCGCAGCTGGGGAATAATACAGAAAGCACAGCGATAATCGCAGCCTTCGGCCACCCGCAGATAGGCGACTCCCTCGCTGGTGGTGCGATAACGGGGCAGATTTTCATCGGCGATAAAAGTGGGATCGGTGCTGACTTCTTTGACTCGTTCTCCCGTCTCTACCCGTTCGACGATCTCGACAATTTTCTGATAATCCCCCGTGCCGACAATGGCCACGGCTTCCGGCAATTCCGTCAGGAGTTCATCTTGGAAATGTTGGGCCATACAGCCGGAGATAATAATTTTTTTATTAGCTTCCGCCAGTTCCACGAGGGTGCGAACGGATTCTTCTCTAGCTGCTTGAATGAAACTACAGGTATTAACGATAACGTAATCGGCCAACTCCTCGTCATTATCTACGGGATAGCCGGCCTTGGCCAGCAGTCCTAACATATGCTCGGAGTCGATCCGGTTTTTCTCACAGCCTAGGTGTGAGATGGCGATGGTTGGCTTATTGCCCATGCGATCGAGTATCAACCAAATCTTAAACTTCTCTTTTAATGTTAAGACATTGTGAACTACTCTCAACGGATTTGAGAGCTTCCTGCTTCAATGGGATGCGCTTTCTACCTCGAAAGATAGCAAGTCTTACCTTCCCTCACCTTGCAGGAGTCCTAGTTCCTAAGACCTACACTTTTTCTTGCAACACTACCCCCCGAAGCTCGGTTATCGCTTAAGGAATAGTGGTCAAGACCTGTTTATGATAACATAGTTTTTTGGAATTGTCTATATACAAAGTCAGCATTGATGAGGGGAACTGTGGGGCGAATTACTTCGCCCCTTGAAAAGCCCCGTCCCATCGCACTAAGCGCATCGGGACGAATGCTGGCACTAAGTTAAAATAATTTCCCCCCCGTGGAACCGTGGGTAGGCCTTCACCCTGTTAAAATGGGTGAGCGGCGCCTGGTTGGGGACGCTAAGAGTAGTAGACGCTGTGAATTTAATTGCAACTTTCAAGACAAAAAACCCGATTATTGGCGTGGTTCATCTCGCCCCCCTGCCCACTTCCCCCCGTTGGGGTGGCAGTCTCAAGACGGTGATCGAGCGGGCTGAACAGGAGGCGACGGCTTTGGCTGCCGGTGGTGTTGATGGTTTGATTATCGAGAATTTTTTTGATGCCCCCTTTACTAAGCAACAGGTGGATCCCGCCGTGGTTAGTGCCATGACTTTAATTGTTGATCGCATTAAAAATCTGGTGGTCTTACCGATTGGTCTTAATGTTCTCCGCAATGATGCCCATAGTGCCTTAGCGATCGCTACCTGTGTCAATGCCCAATTTATTCGGGTTAATGTGCTAACGGGGGTTATGGCCACCGATCAGGGCATTATTGAGGGTCAGGCCCACGAACTCCTGCGTTATCGCCGCGAATTGGGGTCTGAGGTCAAAATTTTAGCGGATGTTTTGGTTAAACACGCCCGCCCCTTGGGAACCCCTAATCTGACTACGGCAGTGCAAGATACGATCGAACGGGGACTGGCAGACGGGGTGATCCTCTCCGGTTGGTCCACCGGTAGCCCCCCTAGTTTTGAGGATTTGGAACTGGCAGTGGCGGCGGCCAAGGGAACACCGGTTTTTATCGGCAGCGGGGCTGATTTGGACAATATCGGGCGGTTGCTGCCGGCTGCTGATGGGGTGATCGTGGCTAGTTCCCTCAAGCGTCATGGCAAAATTACTGAACCGGTGGATCCGATTCGGGTGTCGCAATTTGTGGAAACGGCCCGGCAGATCAACGATCAAAAGGCAAAAATTAATAATTCTCTCCCTTCTTTGCCCCTGTCCACATAACCCCTTGCTAGAATGGCGGATAGTTTCAGGGGATAGCTATCCTAAGTTTTTAGGAATTGAAAACGTCCTAATTAACACAATATGGTTAGGGAATTTTTCCTTTCGACAAAGTACATTTCGATTTCTCTCCTGACTCCTGAATTCTGCTGTAATTTAATCTAAATAATATTATGCGTCGTCGTTCTGTACCTTGGATTCATCGCTACTCCCGGCCCCTAATTGGGGGCGTTTCGATCGTGGGGGCGATTCTGACTGGCTATTTAACCATTACCAAACTGACGGGAGGGGCTGCTGCCTGTACCGCCGGGGCTAGTGATGGGGCTGGTTGTAGTGGTGTTCTTAATAGTCCCTACGCTACGGTTTTCGGGCTGCCCTTGAGTTTGTTCGGTTTTTTGGCCTATATTGCCATGGCGGTTTTTGCCCTCAGCCCTCTATTTATTAATGGGGAAACTCAGAAAAATCTCCGCAAAAGTTTAGAAAATAATACTTGGTTATTGCTGTTAGCGGGGGCGACGGCGATGGCGGTATTTAGTGGTTATTTAATGTATATTCTAGCCACGGAATTAAAGGAATTGTGTCCCTACTGCATCACTTCGGCTTTGTTCGCTTTAACCCTATTAATTCTCACAATTATCGGTCGCGAATGGGAAGGTTTAGGACAAATTATACTGCCGATGGTTGTAGTGGCAATGATTACTTTTGTGGGAACTTTAGCGGTTTATGCGGGAGTAAATTCCCCGACGGTGGCAGGAGGAAAAGAAGAAATTACCCGGCCAATGACAGCGGCTAAACCTCCCTACGGTTGGGAAGTAACCACGGTTTCGGGAAAAGCAGAAATCGCCCTGGCTAAACATTTAAAAGCAATTGGTGCGAAGGAATACGGGGCTTTTTGGTGTCCCCACTGTTACGATCAAAAACAGTTATTTGGTAAGGAAGCGGGAGAAATCCTCAAAAAAGAAGGGGTTTATATCGAATGCAATCCCCAAGGGGTTAATGGTAATCCCCAAGCTTGTCGCGATGCCGGAATTAAAGGTTTCCCCACTTGGATTATTAAGGGTCAAGAATATTCGGGAACCCAAAGATTAGAGAAATTAGCGGAGATTTCTGGTTATACCGGCCCGATGAATTTTAAATATACAGTTCCGGGACGTAAGTAGGAAAGAGTTAAAATTTATACTGGAGGCTGAACCTTGTTCAGCCTTTATTGTTGTTTATTAAGTTTAGCTACTTTGATTTATAATAAAAACGTAGATAAGTTGCTAATTATTGGTTATGACTCAGGTAAATCTACAAAAAGCCGCTAATATTCTCGGTGTAACTACCGCAGAAATACTAACATGGCAAAAGAAAAAATTAATCAAAGGTCAGAAAATCAATCAAGTTGATTGGTTATTTAATCTCGAGCAATTAACCAATCTTAAAAATAACCAATCCCCCGGAGAATTGAAAATCTTACAAACTGTTGAACCAACTAATTACACGGTTATCGAATTATTTGCTGGCTGTGGTGGTATGGCTTTAGGTTTAGAAAATGCGGGACTAAAAACACAATTACTGGTGGAAATTAATCAAGATTGTGTTAATACTTTAAGACTCAATCGACCGCAATGGAATGTTATAAATCAAGACATAAAAAAGATTGAATTTTCTGATTTTAGAGACAAAATAGATATTGTAGCTGGAGGTTTTCCCTGCCAACCTTTTAGTTATGCTGGGTTAGGGAAAGGATTAGAAGATTTGAGAGGGAGCTTATTTTTTGAATTTGCTCGTTGTTTACAGGAAGTGCAACCTAAAATCGCTATGGCCGAAAATGTTCGAGGATTATTAAGCAATAAAAAAGGAGAAACCCTGCAATTAATGCTGGAAGCTTTACAGGAAATCGGTTATTATGCTGCTTATCAAGTTTTATCGGCTCAATTTCTCGATGTTCCCCAAAAAAGAGAAAGATTAATTATTATTGCCACCCGTCAAGACCTAAATATTAAACCCATTTTTCCCCAATATAGAAACTATACTATTTCTCTGAAAAAAGCTCTAGAGAATTGTCCAAGTTCTCCAGGAGTAGAATATAAAGAAAGAAAAAAAGAGATTATGTCCTTAGTTCCCGCAGGAGGAAATTGGCGGGATTTGCCGATGGATATTCAAAAAGAATATATGAAAAATAGTCTCAAAAATCACGGCGGACGGACAGGATATGCTAAAAGATTATCTTGGGATGAACCAGCTTTAACTATTACCTGTAGTCCGGCACAAACCCAAACAGAAAGATGCCATCCCCAAGAAACTCGTCCTCTGACTGTGAGAGAATATGCACGAGTGCAGTCCTTTCCCGATGATTGGCAATTTACCGGTAATTTAACCTCTCAATATCGACAGATTGGTAATGCGGTTCCCGTGAATATGGCCTATCATCTTGGTGGCTGTTTAATTAATATGTTGCCAGGGGATTATATCGGGGAAACACAGCCAAAAACTGAACAGTTAAGCATTCCAGGGTTAGAAGTTAATTAATTTTGACTAAAAGTAAATAGGGCTTGCTGAATAAATGTGAAATGTAGGCAAGGTAAGGGTTTTAGGGATCGTCGCCCGTACTTTTTCAGCAAACCCTAACTATTCATAATTACTGACACGCAAAAACTATTGATTTAGGATAACAAATACAGTTATAATACTTTTGAATCACCGATAACTGTTTCAGTTTTATTGTTAGATGGTATAGGGAATCTCAATAAATGGATGTTGATTGAGATCAAAATCTTGGGTATTACGAGTGACTAATTTGAGATTATAGTAAAGGGCGATCGCTGCTTGAATGGCATCGGGCAATTTCCATTGAATAACCTTTTTGTTAGGCTGTTTGGTTGCCTTTTTTTTGATTTGTTCACGACGGATTTGAATGACTAAATCAGTGATGTTGACATCTAAATCTATCAGGGGAAAATGGCTTAACAACTCTCCTGCTTTGTCAAAGGAATTATCATCATCAAAACCAATGAGAACTTCGGCTTTAGTAATGACAGAAATATAACTTTCATCTCGGTGAGCTTTTAGATAAACTGTAGCTTGGGTAATACCATTAAAATGGTCGATTAAAATACAGGAGTCTATTAATCGTTTCATATCCACTCCTCTCGAATTTTTTGCTGATATTCTAAGCCATCTCCTTTAGTCCAGATTGCCTGGGTTTTATCTAATAAGGCTTCAAAATCGGCTTCTGTCTTTTCATCCTCAACTACTTGAATGTTAATGGCTAACTTTGTTCCTGCTTTAAAGGGTAAGTTAGAGAGGATAATCTTCTGAGAATGATCGATGGTTAAATAGGTTTGATAACTATTCATAATTATTGACACGCAAAAACTATTGATTTAAGTAGGTAGGCACAATTATTTGTAGGATGGGTTAGCGGTAGCGTAACCCATGCGGGCGTTGGGTTTCATGCTTCAACCCAACCTACGTTCATTTTATATTTAATTCCACCCACCCACTTAGGACAACAAATACAATTATAATACTTTTGATTTTTATATCTCGTTCCCAGGTTCTACCTGAACTAATAACTGTTCACTGAATCAAGGGTTCTCTCTGAATATTACTTTAAGGCAGAGCCTTAAATATTCTGTTCCAAGGCAGAGCCTTGGAACAAGAGAAAAACAAGAAAAAATTTAGGGTAGGGGCGAAGCATTCGGATAGTAAATTTACGGTTTCAGCGATAGGTTATTGCCCGAATGCTTCGCCCCTACAAGCATTATGGGTTTGATAACTATTCATAATTATTGACAAGCAAAAACTATTAATTTAGGATAACAAAGACAATTATAATACTTTTGAATCACCGATAACCGTTTCAGTTTCATTGTTCTTAACAAAACTTAATATACTTCAATTTTCTCAAAAAAATTGACCCGCCTAACGGCGAGAAAAAAGTCAAAAAGGGGGAATAAATAATCAGTTTTTAATAACCAGATTTTGTATGACGGAGAGGAGTGTAAATATTTTAAAAATGTAGCTTAGAATACAGTTGTGGGGGGGGGAATGTGTATCTTTGTGGTTATTTCTCTGATTGATAGAGAATCGAAACCAATGACCATAGCATATAAAACGTTGAAAAAATCCCTTCCTATAGGTGTCTTTTCTGCGACCCTCTCAGTGGCACTTACCAATCAACCAAGCTCGGCATTTACTGTTGAGTTTCCTGTGAACCCAGTACCAATTGGAGCATTTAACAAATGGGTTCGCCAAGAATCATATACTCTAGGTGGCAATGTGAATTGGACGGTAGATCTTAATCCTGCCTTTATCCCACGCATTAGTGCAGAAGACGAGAGAAAAGCATTTCTGAAATTTCTACAGGATTCAATCTATGGAAAAGCAGTAGCAGATGGAGGACTAGGCTGGACTTTTAATCTTCAACCAGTAGATACTTTAAAGGGAACTTTTGATGTTCAAAATTATTACGCTTGTGCGCCGAATACTGAGTGTGGAAAAGAGCGTAAAAATGATCCTCTTGTACCTCTTGGATTGTTGCCGTTCAAAGGGGGAGTTGGTGCTTTTCTTGACTTAACCTTGAGTTATGATCCAAAAGCAGCAGGACAACCGAAAGACGCTCCTACAGGACTAAGTTTTCACTGGATTCAGCAAATAGAAGATAATCACAAAATCCCATTACCAGGAAAACATGGCGACAAAGAGAACGAAATTGATACACCATCTACAACAACCCCTTACTATGACAAAGGATATGCAGCGAACGCAACCACTTTCATCGATGCTCCATATAGACCAGATACAGGAAAATCACATAACTGGACTGCTAAACTATTCTTAGTTAATCAGACTGCCGAGAAAACAGTAGATATCTATGATGGTATCAGTTGGGGGTGGACAAATTCTTGCAAATTACCTCAAACCGAGCCAAAAGGTCTATCCCTATTTGCTGAAGCAGATGCTTCAGGTTCTTGTCTAGATTTTGGTGATGCACCTGACAGTTATCAAACGTTGTCAGCATCAGACGGACCGCAATATCAAGAGGGTGAGCTTCAGTTCCTTGGTTATTTATGGGATACTGAAACTGATGGTCAACCAACTCCCCTGGCAGATGGGGATGACCTTAGTGTGGGGTGTGACCTCTGTGAAGATACTGATGATGAAGATGGTGTAATCTTTGGGGATAGTTGGGTAGATGTAACTTTCAATATTAATCGACCCGATCCTAACCCCTATCAACTCCGTGCATGGTGGGATATTAACAGAAATCGCAGATTTGACCACACCTCAGAATTAATCATTGATGATCTATTAACCTTAGATGCTGGAAAGCTGACAAAACGTTATAATCTTGGCTTTGATCCCACGAAATACTACAGTCGCTTCCGTCTCACTTATGACCCGTTAGATACCGATGTAAAACCCTTCGGTGAATATTACTCTAAAGCAGACTGTAACACCACCGATGCAGCGGCAGGAAACTGTGTCTCTCACGGAGAAGTAGAAGACTACCCTGAGATTCCCGAACCCAGTTCTATCTTTGGACTTCTCGCTTTCGGGGGACTCGGATTAATGGGACTTCGCAAGAAGCGTTAATCCAACATATTTGGTTGGTAGTTCTGTTAGTTAGGGTTTGCTGAAAAAAGCTAGATACAATTGAGTAACGCACAGAAAACGGGTTTCTCCGAGAAACCCGTTTTCTACTCATGCACTCATGCAAAAAGGGGAATAAATAATCAGTCTTTAATAACCAGATTTAGTACAACTACCTCTTGCATGAGTTCCTATCCTCAGCCAGAAATTGATTTTGTCCGATTTTACTGTCCGGAGTCTGTAGGGTTGATTCATGAATCAACCCTACCCCACTAGAAATTGATTTTGTCCGATTTTACTGTGCGGGGGGAATAACTTCTAACGGAATACTTTCAGTTTCTCCATCTTTAGATGGATTGACATCGGGACTTTTTTCTGCATCTGGAGTTTTTTCCACCGCTTTGGTTTCCGGGGTGGGGGGATTTTCGGGGGGGACTTCTGGACTGGGGTTCTTTTCCGGGATGGGGGTGAATTCCACCGGGGTTTCGCTTTCAGGAGACGGGGAAACTTCGGGGGAAGGTTCGCTATTACGGGTAGTTTCCGCGGGAGTTTCTTCTATCTGGGGAGATTCTGGGGTAGTTGCGGGGGTATCTGGGGGGGTGTCTTCGCTGATGTTTTGTTCTTCCTGGGGACAGGCTGCCGATTCTAAACCGAGATGACATCGGACTTCCTCCCGTCCCAAAGACACGGCAATTCCCGACACCGACATTAACAAAGCTAGGATGGGTAAGATATTCTTCATAAAATTAGACTTGATTCTACTCCTCGACATCACATTATCTATTTTAGATAGGATCGAATTGATATTGAGAACCCTTTGGCCCTTCATTGCCACGATTAGCACGCACCAGGGGAACTTGATTAAAAATCTTAAAATCCGTGGTGCTTCCCTGCAAGGTGATTCCTCGATTTAAAGTTTCGACTACAGTAGCACGGTCAGAACTTTTAGCGATCGCTTTTCCTAATACTTTCATGGTATCGTAGGCGGTAGCAGTACGCCAACTGACGCGACCGCGCCAACTTTTCAGCGCATCTTTGGCAAAAGGATCCGTTGCTTGGAAACTCCAAGGTACTGCTAGAACTAATCCGTCGATGCTATCCGCTCCTTGAATAAGGATATCGGGTGTATAAAGTTCATTTCCGCCTAATAAGAGCATTCCAGACGATTCTTGGGCAATAGCCACGGCTTGATTTATGCGATCGCCGTCTTTACTCAAGGCCAAAAATACCACCCTAGCGCCGGCTTGTCTTGCCTGATCTATGGCGGTTTTAGCGTTAAAATTGGCTTTGGTTGTGTCTATTTCCTTAACTATCTTGCCTCCCGGTTTCTTTATCGCTTTAGCAAAGGAATCCTTTAATTTTTGACTATAGGGACTATCGGAATTATAAAACAGAACCACTGAGGGAGAATTCTCTTGCTGACTAGCATAATTAGCCAAAGTTTTGGCCACTGCTTCCAGATAACTGCCTAAAACTTCCTGAGATTTATCCTTAAGGGGAATAGTTTTCAGGGTTAATTTTCCCGTTTGACTAACACTGGTAGTCAGGGGAGAAAGAATCGCTAATCCTTCTTTTTCGTAACTTTCAATCGCTTTTTGACTAAAAGGATCGATTCCGTGGCCCATAACTGCTAAAACTTGACCGGATTGAATCAGATCATCAGCGATCGCTTTTGATTGTAACCCACCACCATCATTAGCGATGACTATTTCCAAAGGATTACCCGGATTAGAATTATTAAACTCCTCTTGATACCTTGCCACACCTCGGAGAATTTCCTTGGCGCTGTTGGGGTCGTTAGCGATGGGGACAACAACGGCTATAGTATTTTGATTACCTTTTTGTCTAGCTTTGGCGTTATTGTAATAGATTTTGCCTTCCGGATCGTTTGCTTGGGGAGTAGCTGCTAGTTGATAATCTGCGATCGCATTTGCCCAATCTTCTTTTTTAAAGGCCGCTGCGCCTTTTTCTTTGTTAGGAGTGGAATTAAGCAGTATTTTCTCACCTTGGCTAAATAAATCGGGATTTTTAGCCGTATTACTCACAAAAGTTGCCTTGGTTTGCTTGTCTGGGGTTTCTTCCAGGACAACTTGGGGAGTATCGGGTTTGGGAATCACCATTTGCAATAGACTCCAACCCCCTAAACCTGCGGTTAAAGCGGTAATTATCAAAGCGAAGGGAAGTAACCAGTTAGATTTTTGGCCAACTCTAGTTGTACCCCCCGGGGAGACCACCACCGTGGTTTTAACCGTCGTTGTTACGGGATCCATCGCTTCCCTAGGCAGGCCACAGATAGGACAATCAGGAGTAGTATTTTCGCAGGGTTCATGACCTCCCGCAATCGCTTGCGGATAAGTTTTACCATCTTTAGGGATACCGTCACATTGCCAAGTAGTCATAATCAGTTATCAGTTATCAGTTATCAGTTATCAGTGGGTAAGTTATCAGTGGGTAAGTTATCAGATTTGAGTTTTAAGTGAGCAGTATGTGTTAAGTGAGCAGTATTAAATAGAAGTTTCCTGCTGTCTTTTTACTGTTTACTGTTTACTGATCACTGATTACTGTTTACTGTTTACTGGTCACTGTTTGAGGACGTTGTCGTAAGCTTTGGAAATAGAGGCCACCGATAAGCAGTAAAAAGAGGATATAGGCAACAATTTGACTGATATAGAGGTTTTGACGATAACCAAACAGGGATTTAAGGAGGAGTCCAGGGAAAGTGCGATCGCTCAAAATTTGGGAACCGTCCCAAACTTGAAAACCGAGAAGACAGGAGGAGGGGAGAGAAGGACAGAAATGGCGATAAAAAGGGTCAATTTCACTTAAAAGACCGATTCCAGCGTCGATATGTTTCAAAACACCGATGAGTAATCCCGCAACGATTAAGAGGAGGAAAGTCCCCATAATTTGGAAAAAGAGACGGATATTGATTTTTACTCCCCCCGCAAATAGGAGAGTTCCCAACAAAGTCGCCACACTTAACCCCGCTATCGCACCGAACGTTTGTATCTGCCAATCTTTTTGGAATTGGGCCAGGATAAAGAGGACAGTTTCAAATCCCTCTCGCAAGACAGCGATAAAAACGAGCAGAAAAATCGCTTTTCCTGCCCCATTTTCCGATTTTAAACCCGCTTTTACCGCACTTTCTACCTCAGATTTCAAAGATTTGGCCTGTTGAGTCATCCAAATTAACATCCAACTCAACATCAAGACGGCAATCAGTCCAAAAGTGGCGGCCAGTAATTCCTTGATTATTGGTACAGATGGACTAGGAGAGGCATCCACTTGCAAAAGGATTCCCCCTAGCAAAATACCGACCAAAACACTAGCCACCACTCCCGCACCAATACCACGATACACCCATGAGTTAAGTTGCGATCGACCCGATTTTTGTAAACAAGCGAGGACAATTCCCACCACTAAAGCGGCCTCGAAACCTTCCCGGAGAGTGATAATAAAAGTGGGTAAAGCGGAACTAAGATTCATAAGCTAGTGGATAAACTCTAGCTTGATCCTAGCTTAAGCAAAATCCCGCAGCATCTTGCGAATTTCCAGATTGTGTAATTCTTCTTGTCCGATCATACCGCGAGCGAATTCTTCTAGGTAAATACTGGCATCTTCGACGGTTTCTAGGAGTGCTTTGTACAAATCAAGGGATTTTTTCTCATGATTGAGGCTCTCACTCAAGATTGCTTTGATATTATGTTCATAGCTTTCCTCGATTGGGGCAATTTTTAAGCTAGGATGACCTTCTAAACCGGTGAGAATTTCCCCAACTTGTTGCGCGTGGGTGAGGGACTCCGTGGCCTGAGTCTGGAAAAATTGGACGATGGGGATGCGATGGGGACCTGTCACCATCAGGGAATAGTGGGTGTAACGGACAACTCCCGCTAGTTCAAATTCCATGATTTCGTTCAGTTGTTCGATGGTTTTGTCTCTGTCTAGTTCTCGCATAAGATTCTCAATAATTTTTCTCTAATTGCAATTGTAGCTAATCCAGACTGGCTGAATAAATCTAAAAACCTTGTTGGCTAATATTTTTAGGCTTTTTTGCCATCAAAAAAGTGCTAGATATTGGAGCAATCGGGGGGAAGTTTTCGGCACTTTTTCCCTGAAAATGCCGAAAATTCCACACACCCCACGACAAACCCTTTCAGCAAACCCTAGGTGCTGCAAAAAGACTTTAGCTGGGGGAATAGCAACTCAAGAGGTCATTAAAGGTTTCATTTTGCCTTAAACCATCGAAAACAAAGTTATTACGCACTAATTCGCCACATATATCCGGTTCTATGTCTAGAGCTTCCCGTAAACAGTCGATCGCTTTTTGTTGTTGACCGAGGGCGGCATAACAGCAGGCGGCATTATACCACGCATAGCGATCATCTTGATCGATTTTTAATGATTCTTCATAACAGGCGATCGCTTCTGGTAAACGCTGTAATTCCTGTAAGATCACACCCTGTTGATACCAGGACCAGTAATCTTGCGGTCGGATATCGAGGGCGGTACGATAATTAAATAAAGCCTCTTGGGGATTGCCCCAATCCCGGAAAGCGTCGCCGCGACGATACCAGGCCCAATAATCCCGGGGTCGCGCCCCCAAGGCCAGATCATAAAAAGTGATAGCGCGTTCGTAGTTTTTGAGCAATCGATAGGCCTCTCCTTGCCGGTAGGCCGCCCAATAGTCCCCCGGACTGTGACTTAGGGCCCGTTGAAAACAAGCGATCGCTTTTTCGTAGTCCTTTAATTCCTGTAGATAAACACAACCTTGATCGTACCAAGCCCAATAGTTATCATCCTTTACCTGTGCGGCGTTAGCATAACTTTGAGCCGCTTCTTCATACATTCCCAAGTCTTCTAGTATCATACCCCTTTTGTACCATGCCCAATAATCATCTGGATAATATTCTAAGGCTTTTTCGTAGCTGATTAAGGCTCCAAAATAGTCCATTCTTTCTTTTAAAATATTGCCTTGGTCATACCAGTCCCGATAGGTATCTGGACGGCATTCGAGCGCTCGATAGACAGTGAGTAGATAGGTCATAGTTATTAATCGATAGTAAGTAGGGAGGCACAATTATTTGTAGGATGGGTTAGCGGTAGCGTAACCCATGCGGGGGTTGGGTTTCATGCTTCAACCCAACCTACGTTCATCTTATATTTAATTCCACCCACCTACTTAATTAGAGCCGTCAGTCTTATCAGTTATCAGTGGGAGTGTTGGGTGAGCAGTGGGTGCTTTTTCCCTGAAAATTAGGTAGTTGACCACCTGAAAATCGGTAAAACCCTACACC
>NZ_JADBUE010000108.1:0-41139 GCF_020245805.1 Microcystis sp. M179S2
AAAACTTTTTCAGCAGACCCCTATCTAGGACAGTCAGCTGAAAATTCCCGCAACCTTCCTAGCCACCGATGAGAGCGATCGCTAAAGATGATATTCTTTATATTCACCATGAGGATGTGCCGGTTTACAAAAAAGGCGGTTCAGTGGTGAGAAATAGTTATTTTTGGGCGCTAAAATCGATCGCCTGTGGAGCGCGTCGGGGACAGGATTGGGAGTTCGATGCGGAGGTGTGGGTGGCGCTGGTGCGGATGTTGCTCTGTTTTGCCAATTCTGGCTATTTGGGGGATGGTGAGACAATTTTAGAGTTTACTGTCGATTCTCCTATTCCCGAACCTTTGCGGGGGATATCTACTTACTTATAGCCTCGCTGAGATAGTTAGCGGTGGATTCCACCAGGGGAATAGTATTTTCGTATAACATTCGCGTCGGTCCGATAATGCCAACACTACCGACGGGAGTATCTCCCTGTTTATAAAAAGCGGAGATAAGAGTACAAGGGCGCATGGATTCCAGAGGATTTTCGGAACCAATAGTGATTTTGACTTTTTTAGCTGATTTTTCCGGTTCTGGTCTTTGTAAAATCAGGGGTAAAAGGCGATCCTGTTCTGCTTCCAATAGATGCAGTAACATTTGTACTTGTTGCCATTGGGCGAATTCTGGCTGTCGAATGACTTCAGCGACACCATGGACGATAATCTCCGGGGTGGCAGTGGATTGGAGACTAGCGCCGATTTCTTGGCTTAATTGTTGGAGAAAATGGGTATAACGGGCAAATTCTCGCTCGATTTGCCGCCAATCGAGGTTAATTAAATCTGCCAAGCAATAACCTTTTAATTTTTCCCCGAGAAAATTAGAGAGGATTTGTAATTCTTCTGCTAATCCATCCTTCTTGTCCGTTGCCATAGACTCAGGAATTTCTATCATAACCGAGCGTGTTTGTAAACTATCTGTAACAATAATTAACATTATCTGCTTGGCTGAGACAGGGATTAATTGCAGATGACGCAGGGTATTGGTGAGGGTGTGGGGAAGAGTAACGATAGCGATATAACCGCTTAAACCGGCTAAAAGTTGGGTGGCCCGTTGCAGCAGACTTTCGAGACTCCAAGCGGGAGATTTAGCATTTTGATGCAGATAATAGCCGATTTTTTCGCCGATACGGTCATCGGGAGTCATCAACTCATCGACGTAGAGACGATAACCCCAATCGGAGGGAATGCGTCCGGAGGAAGTGTGGGGTTGATAGAGTAAACCTTCTTTTTCCAGTTTACCCAGAGCATTGCGAATCGTGGCGGAACTAACAGTAAACTTGTACTCATCGAGTAGAGTTTTCGAGCCAACCGGTTCGGCCGTGGCGATATAATGTTGGATTGTCGCCTTTAAGATATGTTGATAGCGATCGCTGAGATGGGTTCTAGCGGACATAGGGGAATAATCTTAAGATAAAGATTTATAACATTTTTTTAGACAGTATAACGCTTAATCAGTTATCAGTTATCAGTAATCCATGGTGAGAAAGGGGATAGTTTGCCTCTCTCTTTTCCCGATGGTGGCCATGAAAATTAGTAACGGGGAATATTAGGGTCGACGAGGAGGGAATAAGCATCGATGCCACCGTTAATATTCTTAACATTAGTAAAACCCTGACTTTGTAGCCATTGGCACATTTGCAGGGATCTCATGCCATGGTGACAGATAACGAGGGTTTCTGCTTGGGGGTTGAATTGGCTGGCAATAGTGGGCGACCATTCTTGGTATTGACTCAAGGGTAAAATGGTAAAATTGGCTACAGATGCCATGGCAACTTCCTCTGGTTCGCGCACATCAATAAGTTGTAAATTAGGATCATGATCGGCTAAACGGAGAGCGAGTTCATGGACGCTAATTTCGGTAATGCTCATAGATTTGGTTTTAAGAATCGGTTATCTTTCCTTTAGAGTAGCAAATCGGGGGACCCTGAGCGGTTAGGGACTTGCGTAGGAATAATATCCCAGCCAAGTGGGGGGATTTGGTCAGTGCCAGAGCGGGGGGGGTGATATGATGGGGAAAGGGCAGGTATTGAAGAGATTGATGCTTTTTAGTACGCCGATTAATCGACCAGCTGAATTTTGATGAATATTGAACAAGCCGTTATCGAAAACTTGCGAAAACTTCCTTTAGAAAAACAACAAGAAGTCTTAAACTTCAGCCAATTTCTAACTCAGATAACTTCGCCAAAAATTGAAGAGATGACCTCCCAAGAAAAAGCAGAAGATTGGCTAAAATTTCTGGAAAGTCAACCCAAGGATACCCCCGGATTACCCGATGAAGCATTAGGGCGTGAAACTATCTATGACTAATGGCTAAATATCTATTTGATACTAATATTTTACTGAGGCTGAGTGACCGAATTTCCGCTAATTATGCCTTGTACTGTATTCTCCCCACTTCCCCACCTCCCCACTTCCCCACTTCCCCACTTCCCCACTCCCTAGCTTATGATTCCCCTACAATTAACCCTAAAAAATTTTCTCAGTTATCGCGAGGCAGTGCTAGATTTTCGCGGATTACATACTGCCTGTATTTGTGGTGCCAATGGTGCGGGAAAATCCTCTTTACTCGAAGCAATTACTTGGGCAATTTGGGGAGAAAGTCGCGTCTCGATTGGTGATGATGTGATTCATGCGGGCAGCGATTATGCGCGGGTAGATTTTGAGTTTAGTTATGGGGGAGAAATCTATAAAATTATCCGTAGTCGTCACCGGGGAGGGAAAGCTTCTGGTTTAGATTTTCAGGTGATTAATGATCAGAGTTTTCGTCCTTTATCGGGTAAAAGTATTAAAGATACTCAAGCACAGATTAATACTTATCTGAAAATAGACCATAAAACTTTCATTAATTCTGCTTATTTACGACAGGGACAAGCGGACGAGTTTATGAAACAGCCTCCCAGTGGTCGTAAACAGATTTTAGCAGAATTATTACAACTCGATCGCTATGAAATTTTAGCAAATAAAGCCAAGGATATATCGAAACAATTTGATGGACAGTCCCTCCAGATCGAGCAGCAAGTAGAAACTATCAAACTCCGTCTTCAGGAGAAAAATTCTTATCAAGAACACCTGCAAGAGTTAAGCAGCCAAATTAACCAAATTAATCAAGAACAAGAGGTAAATAATCGGCGTTTACAGCAACTACAGGGGGAAGAAAATCAGCGTCAGAATTGGGAAAAACAGCTGCAGTGGCAAAGAGAACAGGAGCGAGCTTTATTAGCAGAAATCGAGAGATTAGACAGGGAAAAAGTTAGTCTAGACAATCAATTAAATCAAATAAGGACTATTCTTCATCGCAAAAATGACATTATTACTGCACACGAGCGCCTAATCAATTTAGACAAGAAAGAGGCCAGTTTGTCAAGTCAATTGCAAGCTTGGCAACAGGCCCAGTATGATAAACAACAATTAGAACAGAAATTACAGCAAAAAATTAACGAATTTACCCTTCCCATCCAACAAACGAGCGCTCGTTTAGAAGAATTGGGAAGACAGGAACAAGAAACTCAAAAAATTATCGAGCAAGCGGGGGATATTCAAGCAGGATTAGAGAAATTAAATTATCATCGTCAACGTCTTCAGGAATTGGATAGATTAGCTTTAAAATATGCTCCTTTAAATAGCCGAAAAGCTGATCTAAATATGCAGTTGGAACGGGAAAAAGCTAAGATCAATGCTCGTCGGGAACAACTGCAAAGAAATCGGCAACAATTAGAGACAGAAATCGCTCGTATTCCTCTACTAAGAGAGGAAGCTCTCAATTTAGCCAAACGAATTAAGGAACTAGATAAAAAACAAACCTATTGTGAACGAGTTGAAGAAAAGGAAACTCTTAAACAAGTGGATAAAAAAAGTTTATTGGATCAACAGAAAAGATATGAAGAACAACTTTTAGAGTTAACTGATAAATTGGAAAAATTAAATATTCCCGATTCGGTTTGTCCTTTGTGTGAACAGAATTTAGACAGTCATCACCGTCATCAAGTAATCAGGAAAACCCATCAACATCAAGAACACATTCAAGAGCAAATCTGGTCCCTACAGGAACGGATGGCAGACTGCGATCGAGATTTAAAACGTTTAGGGGAGGAATTAGCCCAAATTAAACAAGAATTGCCAGCAAGATCGAATCTACAACAAAAATATGTGCAGTTGGAAGTCAAGTTAGAAACTATTGAAGAAAAGGAAATAGAACTAGAGAAAACCGAGGAGATACTTGTCGAGTTAGAAGCACTTTTAAGCAGTGGCAATTATGCCCTAGAATTACAGCAAGAATTACAAATTGTCAATCAAGAAATCGCCTTTTTAAACTATGATGAACAAAGTCATGCTTTAGTCAGAGGAGAAGAAAAAAGATGGCGTTGGGCAGAAATTCAAGAATCAGAACTTAAGCAAGCAAACCGTCGTTTAGCTAATATCAAGGCCGAGAAACCTAATTTAATTAATCAATTAGCTAGACTAGAACAAGAGAAGCAAGAACTAGGTCAAAACTCCCCACTTAAACAGGAAGTTGAACGCTTAGAAAAGTTTATTCAAAACTTAAATTATGATCGCAGTGAACATCAGAATATTCAAAATCTGATCCGACAATTACAGGGGGTAAGATTACAGTATCAAGATTGGCAACAAGCAGAAAAAAATTATCCAGAAATAGCTGCTAAAATTGCTGACATTGAGCAAAGATTACAGCTGCGAAATCAGGATCGCCAGAAGATAAATCAGGAGTTAGCAAATATTAGTCAAAAGATTGGTACTTTGACCGACTATCGCCAAGAAATAGCCGCATTATCGACTAATATTCAACAGCGAAGACAGATAATTGATGGATTGCTCTCCCAAAAAGGTCGGGTTGAGGAGAAGTTACATCAACTAGAAACTTTAGGTAAACAACTGACAGAAAAAGAGGGCGATTTAGCTAAAGTTAAAAAACAATATACAGTTTATAAAGAGTTAGCCATAGCTTTTGGCAAAAATGGTTTACAAACTCTGATGATTGAGAATATTTTACCTGAGTTAGAAGCCCAAACTAATCATATCTTAGCTCGCTTAACTGGTAATCAATTTCATGTGCAGTTTTTAACCCAAAAAAGCGGTAAAGGTACGAAGAAACAGCGACAAAAGTTAATCGATACTTTAGATATTATTATTGGCGATACCCGGGGCTCTCGTCCCTACGAAACCTATTCAGGAGGAGAAGCTTTTCGGATTAATTTCTCGATTCGATTAGCTTTAGCGAGATTATTGGCACAAAGAGCCGGAACAGCCCTACAAATGCTCATTGTTGACGAAGGATTCGGAACTCAGGATGCGGAAGGATGCGATCGCTTAATTGCGGCAATTAACGCTATATCCGCTGATTTTGCCTGTATTTTGACTGTAACTCATATGCCCCAATTTAAAGAAGCTTTTCAACATCGCATCGAAGTCCGCAAAACCGAACAGGGTTCTCAATTAATGTTATTATCCTAGGAAAAATATTGATGTAAAGATGGAAAAGATTACGATCACAGTCAAACTATTTGCTATTTATCAAGAAGTCTATCAAACTTCACAATTAAACCTCGAATTTCCTGCCCACACTTCCGTTACAGAAGTGTTACACTATATTATAGCCCCCTATCCTCAATTAGAAAGATGGCGCGATGTTACTCGTTTTGGAGTTAATCTTCAGTTTGTTTCGGGAGAGAAAATCCTTGAAAATGGCGATGAGATAGTTTTAATTCCCCCCGTTAGTGGTGGCTAAATGGGGTTTGCTGAAAAAGTACGGGCGAAGCATTCGGATAGAAAATCTACGGTTTCACCGATAGGTTATTGTCCGAATGCTTCGCCCCTACAGGACGCGGGCTGATGAAGACGCAAGGTTTTGAAGCACGATTCTCTCAAAATCTTGCACCTGTTTCGCTCGTAAAGCCACAAAACCCTTACCTTGCCTACATTTCACATTTATTCAGCAAGCCCTAAATGGAGATAGGGAAAATCACAAAAACTGCCACCTTTTTTACTTTTTCCTTGATATCCCGTGTCTAGCTGGCAAATTCCCCCATCGGTAGAGCTTCCCCAAGAGTTTTTAAAAATAGTCCAAGACTACACCCCAGAGTCGGATGGCAGCGTCGTGGCACAAATATTATGGCATCGCGGTGTCCGGGATATGGCGACTCTGGGGACGTTTCTGGATGAGAAAGCTTATCAGTCAAAAACTCCCTTTGATTTTGGGCAAGAAATGAACTTTGCCGTCAAAAGACTGGAAAAAGCCCTAAATAAAGGTGAAAAAGTGAGTATTTGGGGGGATTTCGATGCCGATGGTGTCACCGCTACCAGTGTACTCTGGGAAGGATTGGGACAGTTTTTCCCACCCTATCAACAGTTAGATTATTACATACCCGATCGCCAAAAAGAATCCCACGGCCTCAATTGTCCTGGTATCGAGAAACTAGCGCATCAAGGAACCAGTTTAATCGTCACCTGTGACACGGGAAGCACGAATATCGCCGAAATTGACTATGCAAACAGTCTAGGTATCGATATTATCATCACCGATCATCATACCCTACCCGACGAGCGCCCCGAGGTGATTGCCCTGATTAATCCCCGCTACTTTGTGGAAACCCATCCTTTCTATCATCTTTCTGGGGTTGCCGTTGCTTATAAATTAGTGGAAGCGATGTATTTAACCCTGGCAGATATTCCCAGAAAACCCCTAGAAAATTTACTGGATTTAGTTGCGATTGGTTTAATTGCCGATTTAGTCAAATTGACGGGAGAATGTCGTTATTTAGCCCAAAAAGGTCTTAAAAAACTGCAAAACACTCAGCGTTTGGGAGTTAAAAAATTACTGGATTTATGTAACAAAACCGGAGATAGACCGATGGATATATCCTTCGGTATTGGACCGCGCATTAATGCCGTCAGTCGCATTTATGGCGATGCCAGATTTTGTGTAGAATTACTTACCAGTGAAGATGAAAAACGTTGTCACGAATTAGCTGAACAAGCGGAATTGGCCAATATTCGTCGCCAAGAAATCCAACGGGATATTATTAAACAAGTTCAGAAAAAACTAGAAAGAATTGATCTTTCCACCACTAATGTAATTATTTTAGATGATCCCCAATGGCTGGCGGGAATTTTAGGATTAGTTGCGGGACAAATTGCCCAAGAATACCAGCGACCAACAATTTTATTAAGTACCAGTGAGCCACCTTTTGCTAAGGGTTCCGCTCGGTCAATTCGTGATATCGATCTCTATCAATTAGTATCCTCTCAATCCCATCTTTTACATCGTTTTGGTGGTCATCCTTTGGCCGCAGGTTT
Organism: Microcystis sp. M179S2; assembly: GCF_020245805.1. NCBI lineage: Bacteria > Bacillati > Cyanobacteriota > Cyanophyceae > Chroococcales > Microcystaceae > Microcystis > Microcystis sp. M179S2. Next base: position 7,344 of record NZ_JADBUE010000108.1, read on the forward strand.
AAGTTTAACTATAGAAAATTTACCGCTATTTATTGAGGGAATTAATCAACAATTGCGACGCACAGGAATTGATTTAACTTCCCTTTCTTCCGAGATAGAAGTGGCTGCGGTGGTGACGGTTTCCCAATTGGGAAAAAGTCTATTTAGAGAATTAAAATTACTGGAACCCTGCGGGATGGGTAATCCGACACCGAAGCTATTAATTCAAAATTGTTATTTTCACAATCTTTGGCATAAAAATCTTGAAGATTTCAAAGGCAGAAAAATCGCTTATCCCCGGACAACTTTTGAGATCTGGGATAGTTCAATCGAGCAGGGATTCCCCGGTATGTGGTGGGGTCATCACAAAGACGAAATTGCTGCCGATACCCGTTATGATGCCGTAGTCGAATTAGATTTTAATACCTACAAAAATCGCTATGAAGTGCGCTTAATTGCCCTGCATCCCTATCAACAAGAATCCCTAACCTATAGCGATAAAAAAGATTTTTTAATCGACAATCGCCATCGAGAAATTAATCGAGAAGTTAGCCAATTAAATCCCCTTTTTCTCTGGGAATGTCCCCGGGATTGGACAAAACTTTCCCGGGAATATCAACAGGCAATTTTACGCGATAAAAAGTTAGTTCTTGCCTATGGTAGTCCTTTGAAAAAATCCGCTCACACTACATGGATAAACCTTGTCGGGATCGGGAAATATTTAGCTAGAACTAAAACCAGTATTTCCCGTCAACAATTACAAAACCGCTTAAACCTCAGTTATCATACCCTAGAATTAGGATTAATTTCCCTAGCAGAAAATGGCTTTAAAGTCAAGAAAAATCAAGAAAATTTATCCTTTGAATTAGTCAATCATGAGGCAAAAATTAATAAGATTGAGCAATTTCTAGAAGCGGTAGCTCTAGAGAACTTTCTCCAGCAATACTTTGCTACTGTTCCCCTAGAAATACTGCAAGCAATTCTTAATCATGAAGACTCGATCGATTTCTAGTTATAACCCTTATTTACTGATTACTGATTACTGATTACTGACTCCTAAATCCCTATCACCCTATCACCCTATCTCCTGACGACCGACTCCTGACTCCTGATTACTGGTCACTGATTACTCCTTGACCGAAGAATTTCGGGGGTTTTGCCAGGGTATAAACTTCCGTATTTTGTGCGATTGCTTGACGAATATAGAGAGGAGTTTGTAACATTCCTAGTAAACTCATGCCATCAATTAAACGTAATCCTCCCGTAGTTGTATCGCTGATTAATTCATCTACCACGTCCGGATCGGGACGAGTATTTAAAGGATGATTAGCACAGAGAGTAAAACCCCAAGGGGAACCATAACTAGGAGTGGGAGCGCAATAGGAATGAACGTAGGGAAAAACTGCTTTTAAAGTATTCACCAAACGCGCATGATACATCACCGAAGGAGGAGAAACCGGGCCAGATTGGACAACAACAATGCCATTTGCTGCCAAAACTCTTTGTAGTTTTTCAAAGTATTCTTTCGTGAATAGGGGGAAAGAAGGACCCTCTTCGATGGGATCAACCAGATCGGAGATAATAATATCCCATCGATCGTTAGTGGTGTCTAAAACTTCTAAAGCATCAGCGACAACTAACTCAAAACGAGGATCATCAAAAGTGCCTTGGTGCATTTCGGGAAGATGTTCCTTACAAGCTGCCACCACATCCCCATCGATATCGATCATCATCACTTTTTCGATGGTTTTCCAACGCAATAACTCCCGCGTTGTCGCACCTTCACCACCTCCCAGAATTAAAGCAGTTTTTGGTTCTTGGTGGGCCATCATTGCCGGTTGCACTAATGCTTCATGATAAATAAATTCATCCCCCGTACAAGATTGCCATTTGCCATCCAGTACCAAGGCTTTTCCATAGGCCCCCGATTCAACAATATACATCTCCTGAAAAGCGGTTTTTTTGTAGGCTAAAATCCTGGAAACCCCATGACTATAAATGTCCCAGGGGGTAATATATTCGTTAACCCATAGATCCGCTTTTAGTTCACTTCCTGCCATAACTAATCCTCCTTGGGGTGAAAAAGGCACGATCTACTATTATACGACAATTGACAAAATTCGATCGATAACCTGAAATGATCTCCCGGTCATCCCGAAGCTGTCGATAATCGATCGCTGAAAAACGGTAAGCTAGAAAAGATTAGCGAACAGTAAACTTCTAGCCACTAACCTATGACTAAAAACGAGACTACCGAGAAAAAGATTTTTCTCCTAGATTTTGAGAAACCCCTCTACGAATTAGAATCCCGCATCGAACAGATTAAAGAATTAGCCCAAGAAAATAGCGTAGATGTCTCGGAACAAATTAGTCAACTAGACGAACGAGCTAATCAATTACGTCGTGAAATTTTTAGCAATCTCACCCCTTCCCAAAGGCTACAATTAGCCCGTCATCCCCGGCGCCCCAGTACCCTAGACTATATTCAAGCAATCACCGATGAATGGTTCGAGTTACACGGTGATCGCAGTGGTTACGACGATCCTGCCCTTGTGGGTGGTGTTGCCCGTTTTAACGGTCGTCCCGTGGTGATTATCGGGCATCAAAAAGGCCGGGATACTAAGGATAATGTGGCTAGAAATTTCGGCATGGCTGCCCCCGGTGGTTATCGTAAAGCCATGCGTTTAATGGAACACGCCCATCAGTTTAATCAGCCAATTTTAACCTTTATTGATACCCCCGGCGCCTGGGCGGGGGTGGAAGCGGAAAAATTAGGTCAAGGGGAAGCGATCGCCTATAACCTCCGGGAGATGTTCCGTTTAGATGTACCGATCATTTGTACTGTTATTGGCGAAGGTGGTTCGGGCGGTGCTTTGGGCATTGGTGTCGGCGATCGCCTATTAATGTTAGAGCATTCTGTCTATACCGTGGCGACTCCCGAAGCTTGTGCCGCCATTCTCTGGAAAGATGCCAAAAAATCCGATAAAGCAGCAGTTGCCCTCAAAATTACCTCAAAAGATTTAAAAGAGTTAAATATTATCGATCAGATCGTTCCTGAACCCTCCAGAGGGGCCCATGCTGATCCGATTAGAGCGGCAGCCAATTTAAAAGCCGCTATTAGTGAAAATTTAGAGGCTTTATCTTTGTTAACTCCCCAACAACGGCGCGAATCTCGTTATCAAAAATTCCGCAATTTAGGCGTATTTTTAGAAGCTACAGCTTAATCAGTGAGCAGTGAGCAGTTATCAGATGTGAGTTTTCAGTGATTAGTTTGTTTTGTAGATTTGGAAGATTTCAGCTTCAGTTTAAGGGTTGCATCGACAAAGCTATAATATTGATGGCAGGTTCAAAGACACACCAGATGAAACGGGACGAGGTGCTGGCAATTCTAGAGGCACACCGAGAACAGTTACAAAAACTAGGGGTGAAATCTTTGTCTTTATTTGGTTCAGTGGCCAGGGATGAAGCTGATGCCGATAGTGATGTAGATTTGTTAGTAGAATTCGATCGACAAGGTGGTTTTTTTCAACTTCTGCAAGTACAGTATTATTTAGAAGATATTCTGGGATGCTCTGTGGATTTAGGAACTCAGGATGCCTTAAGAGAACATTTACGGGAACCTGTGCTTGAGGATCTGATCAATGCCTTCTAGAGATTGGCGACTTCGCCTTCAAGACATTTTAGAATCTATCAGTGAAATTGAACAGCGAACAAAGGCAATGACGTTTGAGGAATTTGCCAAGAATCAAACAAATATCAAAGCGGTTCTCTATGATTTTATTATTATCGGAGAAGCAACTAGAAATGTACCGAAGGAAATTCAGTCTCGCTATCCTCTTATTCCTTGGCGTTTAATGGCAGGAATGAGAAATGTTGCAACTCACGAATATTTTCAAGTTAATTTAAGTAGGGCTTGCTGAATAATGGTAAAACCCTTTTAAAATAAGACTTTTGACCTGTTAAAATCCGATGTTATACTAAATCCAGTTATTAAAGACGGATTATCTATTACCCCTATTGCCTCTCCTCATAAGTAGCCTATACTAAACGGATTTAGTATTATTCCGATTATTTCCGAGTTATTAGTGGTAAATTAATCTTACCAATTAAAAGGTCCCAAAGCCCGATCGTTGTAATCGCCACCCTCGGCAATAAAATGAATGACCATCGATTTACGGGTTAGCAGGGTATTATTAATCTTCCCACCACCATGAATTAACATTCCGTGCCAGAGAAGAATCTCTCCTTTTTTAGCAGTAAATGATTGACAGTCATAATTCTGAGCGCGCTGGTTAACATAATCTTGGTATTGGGGAATTTGAGCGGCAGTAATATTTTTAAGATTGACGGCGGGATAGTCTGGAAAAAAGTCAGTTACTTTGATATTTTTATGAGATTTAGGATAAAAAATTAGCGGCCCAGCATCGGCGGAAATATCTTCCAAGGCAATCCAAACACCAACTAAATGATTAGCAGGATGAACATAAAAAACTGCCATATCCTCGTGCAGCCCCTGCTCTGTACCGTGCAGGAAGTTGATGGAATATCTCGGTTCGCAGGATTTGCCAATAATTAAATTAACTAAATCTCTCAGATTTTGATTGTCAAAAATTGATCGAGCAGCGGGGGAAATCTCATGAAAGGCATGGAGTCGCCAAATAGAATTAACCAAGGCTTTTCTTTGCTCGATATCTAGGGCTAAAACTTGCTCGTGACTTAAACTCGCCGGTAGATTTTCTGCTTGAATGCCTTCAATTCTTAATCCAGGGATAGCCGATTCTAGGAAAAATAAATCGGCTAATTCCGCTACTAAATTATCGATCGCCGTTGCGGGAATTAAATCTTTGACAATACAATAACCCAATTCTCGCCAATGGTCAAGGAGTTGATATTCTCGTTCGGAAATTCGCCGTTGTTGACGAGCTTTTTGCAGGGATTTTTCGGCTCGCGATCGATCTAACCAGGGTAATTCGGCAGTAGAATTGAAAGACCAGGGAAAATTTTTTAAGATATCGGCAATTTTAAGAATCATGGTGAGTCCATCTTTTCCGAGCTACTTTCGGACTATTCTAATCTATGAGTGTTCGGTCTAGTCTGTCAACAGATATATAGCGTTTTTCAGTCTGCTGAGGTACAAAAGTTATGGGTTTTAGGCACTCATGCAAGAGGCAAAAGGCAAAAGGGAAGAAAAATAGGTGTACCTCACTAGCTTAGGAAACGATATAAATTATCTGAAAAAACCCCCTAGGATGAGTTAGGAGGTTACAGGGAAAAAATTAATCAGGGTTGATGGGATTAACTGGCGCTAACTTCAGAGGGATAAACGCTAACTTGACGGCGACTTTTATCCTTGTATTCAAATTTGACCACACCATCAATTAAAGCGAATAAAGTATCATCGCCACCACGACCGACATTTTTACCCGGGTGAACTTTAGTACCCCGTTGACGGATGAGAATATTTCCCGCTTTTACCACTTGACCACCGTAGCGCTTAACGCCTAGTCTCTGGGAACGAGAATCGCGTCCGTTGCGGGTACTACCCGTACCTTTCTTATGAGCCATAATTTCTCTCCAAATGCTTTTTTGATTCTAAAAGTTATTCTTCTTCATCGCTACTATCTTCTACAACTTCAGCGACGGAGGTAGCAGCAGTGGCGACTAGGGTTTTACCGTTATAATTGATTGAATCAATCATAAAACGGGTAATTTCTTGACGATGACCGCGTTTTTTACGGGTTTTCTTTTTCGGGCGCATTTTATAAACAATAACTTTTTTGCCCCGACGATGTTGTATGACAGTGCCTTCGACGGTGGCCCCTTCGATAAAGGGTTGACCGATGCTAATATCATCCTCATCATGGATTAATAGCACTTTGTCGATGGTATGGGTACTTTGTTCATCGACGGGAAGAAGTTCGATATCGTAATAGCGACCTGGTTCTACCCGAATCTGTTTGCCACCGGTCTCAATAATTGCGTAACTCATGAATTTTCTGCGCTCGTTTTGCCGTACAGGTAGCTGAAAAAAATTCCAGCTTTTGTGCTAATGTCCTCACCTGATCCGAGCAGGAATTGACACAATTTACTATTATCTAATATCTAGGGGGCAATTGTCAAGCTTTTAGCCCACCGATTCGCTATATACTGAAAATAATCTTACGAAAAACTCAATTAAACCGTTATGGAACAGTGGGAAAGCAGAGGACACCTGTTAACCGAACAAATTAACCCAAACAGCCTAAATTTAGACCAATTAAACCCGCTCGAATTGGTGGATCTGTTCAATCGCGAGGATGCCCAAACCCTAAAAGCGATCGCCATGGCCCGGCAAGAATTGGCCCTAGGTATCTCCCTGACCAGTCAAGCTCTGGCTAAAGGTGGCAGACTCTTTTACATTGGGGCGGGAACCAGTGGCCGGCTGGGGGTTTTGGACGCGGCCGAATGTCCCCCCACCTTCTGCACTCCCCCGGAATTGGTACAGGGAATTATTGCCGGTGGAGCGGCGGCGCTGGTGCGTAGTTCCGAAGATTTGGAGGATAAAGCGGAAGATGGGGCGGCGATTATTGCCCAGCGAGAAATTCACGAATTAGACGTGGTAGTGGGGATTACCGCCGGGGGGACAACCCCCTACGTTCATGGGGCTTTACAGGCGGCAAAACAGCGAGGTGCGACGACGATTGCTATTAGTTGTGTCCCCGCCGAACAAGTGGAGATCGCGGTGGATGTGGATATCCGGTTATTGACTGGACCGGAACTTTTGGCCGGCTCCACACGGCTGAAAGCGGGAACGGTGACGAAAATGGCTTTAAATATCCTTTCCACAGGGACAATGGTCATGTTAGGCAAGGTTTACGGCAACCAGATGGTCGATGTGGCAGTTACTAATCATAAACTCCATGACCGCGCCCTGCGGATTATCTGCAACCTTACCGATGTTAGTCGCGAGGAAGCGGCTATTTTACTGGAAAAAAGTGGCCGCCGGGTTAAACTGGCTTTGTTAATGCAGAAAACGGGACTTTCGGCGGCCGCAGGACAAGAATTGTTACAAAAGCATCGGGGTCAATTACGGGCCGCCCTGCAAGCTTATAATCAAATTGATTGATAAAAACCTATTGATTTTGACTTTCCTATGGTTAATATTTCTTCGGAAATTGCTGCGGTCGCTGTTATTTTCCTCGTCGCTGGTGCTATCTTGACTTGGAGTTTTTATCGGGCTAAACCCTACGGCCAACTGGGAATTTTAGCTTGGTTACAATCCTTGGTACTCATAGCTCCTTGGTTAATTTTTTTCTGGCTATTTGCAGCGAGAATTTATCTCAATCTAGCGGTAATTCTCTTTTTACTGGTTGCTTCCACCATTATCTATATTTATTTGGGCAACCGTTTACGCTTACTGAAAACCAATCAGATAATTGAACCGAAAGTTAACCAGGCAGTTAGCCAGTCCGTTACTCCTCTAGAAACCACGGCAGCGGTGACAGTAATTGTACCGGATGTGATGCCAATTCCCGAAGAGGATTTAAAAGTTATTCAGAGTATTTTTGGGATAGATACTTTTTTTGCCACCGAAACTATCTCTTTTCAGGAAGGGGCAATTTTTAAAGGCAATTTACGGGGAGAACCAGATATCGTTCACTCGCGCTTAACCCAGAAATTAAGTGTTCATTTTGGCGACAAATATCGTTTATTTCTGGTGGAAGGAACCGAGGAAAAACCGGTGGTAATTATCCTTCCCAAAACTAATGATCCTAGTCCTGCCACTCTTGCTCAAAAAAATCTCTCTTTAGTTTTGTTAGTAGCCACTATTGTCACCAGCTTAGAAGCGGCGGGAATTTTATTAGGTTTTGATTTGTTTAGTAATTGGCAGAGATATCGAGAAGCAATTCCCCTGAGTTTGGGTTTATGGTCGGTATTAATTGCCCACGAAATCGGTCATCTAATTATCGCTAAACGCCATAATGTTCGTCTCAGTTTACCCTATTTTCTTCCCACTTGGCAGATTGGTTCTTTTGGGGCGATTACTCGTTTTGAATCTTTATTACCTAACCGCAGTGTTCTATTTGATATAGCTTTCGCTGGTCCTGCTTTGGGCGGTTTGGTTTCTTTAATCTTATTAATTATTGGACTGACTTTATCTAATTCGGCCAGCCTTTTTCAAATCCCTAGTAACTTTTTCCAAAGTTCAATTTTAGTGAGTTTTTTAGCGCGGATAGTTTTGGGCGACGAGTTACAAAATGCTGTTATATCCGTGCATCCTTTAACTGTTATCGGTTGGTTAGGATTGGTGATTACCGCCCTTAATTTACTGCCTGCTGGACAGTTAGATGGTGGCAGAATTGTTCAGGCTATTTATGGTCGCAAAATTGCCCGCCGCACCACTGTGGCTACTTTGGTTATTTTGGGCATTATTTCCTTAGTTAATCCCAGTAATCCGATTCCTCTCTATTGGACAATTTTAGTCGCTTTTTTACAAAGAGAGTTGGAAAGACCGAGTTTAAACGAGTTAACCGAACCCGATGACACCCGCGCCGGTTGGGGTTTATTACTACTCTTTTTAATGTTGGCGACTCTGATTCCTTTAAGCCCTAGTTTAGCGGGACGGTTAGGCATCGGTGGCTAAATACTTCCCCGAAATTCTTGCCATTGATTGCCGTCAAAAAAAAGCTTGACAAAAACTCAAGTCTTGACTTATAATTTTCTTATAATGGGAATCCGTGTCCGCCTATAGACCCCTGATTTTTCCGTAAAATATAGCCTCCAGCATTTACCCCTGAAGATTTAACTTTTGGAGTTGCTTAAATGTCTAACGAAACTGTCACTTATTCCCTAGAAGCTGTCCTGACAAGGATTGAGGGGAAAATCGACTCTCTGGAAAAACGTATTGATGAGAAAATCGACTCTCTGGAAAAACGTATTGACGAGAAAATCGACTCTCTGGAAAAACGTATTGATGAGAGATTTGACAAGGTAGAAGACCGGTTAACTAAAGTAGAAATAGGACAGGCCGAACTCAAGGGAGAAATCAAAGCTCTGGATGAACGAGTAAGCACAAAAATCGAGGGATTAACTGCAAGGGTTGCCTATCAGGAATTCACCAATCGAGGAATTCTGATAGCATTGGTAGTCGCTATTTTAGGAGGTGCCGCTAAACTTTTTGGTTTTTTCCCTAATCCTTAGAAGTTGCCGGTAGCCGTACCTAGTAGATAGGCTCTTCCCCAAAATTTTTCGCTCATTACCCCGATCATTCGTTAGAATAGATTCAGAATTTAAGGATAAAATCTCATCTATGAATCCCGTTGTTTTGGTGCATGGTTTTCTGGACACTACTGCTGTTTTTAAACCGATGAGCGAGTATTTAAACTATCATGGTTGGCAGGTGCATAGTTTTAATCTAATTCCCAATCATGGTTACAAAAAGTTAGAAGTTTTAGCTGGTCAGGTGGAGAATTATATCGAGAAAAACTTTGCTAAAGAGCAGAAAGTAGATCTGATTGGGTTTAGTATGGGAGGATTAATTACCCGCTACTACCTGCAAAGATTGGGAGGAGTGGAAAGAGTGCAACGTTACCTAAATATTTCTGCTCCGAATCGAGGCACGTTAACCGCGTATAGTTTACCCTTAGATGGGATTAGACAAATGCAGCCCGGGAGTCAATTTCTAGAGGATTTAAATCAAGATTGTCAACAAATTTTAAATAAAATTAAAACCACAATTATCTGGACTCCCTACGATTTAATGATATTTCCTGCCCATAGTTCCCGTTTATCGGTGGGCAAAGAAATTTCCATTCCGGTATTGCTCCATGCTTGGATGGTCAAAGATAGCAAAGTTTTAACAACAATTAAAGAGACTTTACTAGAATAGAAATACTGGTTCTCTCCAATACCCGAACAAGGTCAAAATATCACCAACAAAAAAGTTAATTATCATCAAAAAAGCTTGACTTATGGTTATAATTGTGCTAATTCAAAAATGAAACGCATCAGCGGCGGACTTCGGGATTTGTATCATTAGAAGATTATTAAACCTCTAGGTTTAATCACTTAAATTAGCAGTTTCTAGCCATTTTTTACCCATTTCAATGGGAATACCGAGGGGAGGACAGAGAACTTTAATTAATTCAATTCCTCCCGTGATTAAAATGCTTCTTAAGCGAGAATTTTTCTGGATTTCTGCGTCAACTTGTGCGACAAAAGTTTGTTTTTCAATTTCGGTATTAGTGGGATAAGTTTGGGCAAGTTGGCTGATAAGTTGTTGGATTTCTTGAGCGGCTTCGGCTAAATTTTGGGGTGTGGCGTAATTATGAATAATGCCATCACCCTGTTCAATAATCTGGACGTTTTGGGGTTGAACAATGTTGTATTTAGAGCCTTGAGTATTTTCTGACATAGGTGTTTCTGAAGTTAAGTTATCTATTAAGACTATAGCATCCATAATAGAGAATTGAACAGCGAGATCATTTTCTGCTTCTAAGGCCTGACATAGGAGAGGAATTATTGATTCATCACCCATTTTTCCGAGACATTGAGCGGCTTTTATTCGCATTTGAGCATCGGAATGTTTTAGCCTTTTGGAAAAGGCTTCAATAACTAGCTGTAAATAGTCAGGCTTGAGTGCCATTTTAGGTTAAGGCATAACGAGAACCAATTTTACCGATTGCATCGGTGGCACTGAAACGAACGCTATCTTCTTCATCGGATAAGGCATTGATTAAAGCGGGAATAGCTTCTTCTAGTCCAATTTCACCTAAAGCCTCGGCTGCGTTCCTACGAACATCTTTATTAGAGTCTTCTAAAGCCTTGAGTAACTCCGCAATCGCTGTTTCCGAGCCAATTTTACCCAAAGCCTCGGCTGCGGACATACGAACATACTCATCAGAGTCTTCTAAAACCTTGAGTAACCCCGGAATGGCTATTTCTGAGCCAATCTTACCCAAAGCCTCGGCTGCGTACATACGAACATACTCATCAGAGTCTTCTAAAGCCTTGAGTAACCCCGGAATGGCTATTTCTGAGCCAATCTTACCCAAAGCCTCGGCTGCGTACATACGAACATACCAATGAGAGTCTTCTAAAGCCTTGAGTAACCCCGGAATGGCTGTTTCTGAACCAATATTACCCAAAGCCTCGGCTGCGTACCCACGAACCTCAAAATAAGAGTCTTCTAAAGCCTTGAGTAACCCCGCAATGGCTGTTTCTGAGCCAATATTACCCAAAGCCTCGGCTGCTTTGATACGAACAAACCCATCAGAGTCTTCTAAAGCCTTGAGTAACCCCGGAATGGCTGTTTCCGAGCCAATTCTCCCCAAAGATTCAGCCGCTTTAGCGCGAATTTCGGGGTGGTTATCATCTAGTTTTTTAGAGAGGGAATTAACGGCGATTTTGGTATATTCATTAATTTTAATCATATTGTTTTCTATTTGGTGATTAGTTGTTAAAAAAATTGATTTTATTTATCAATTTTTGCCCTGAGAAATTTTTCTAATTTCTTCATGTCTTCCGGACTAGGAGTCAGGGTAAATCGAGTTACACCTGGTTCAGTTCGCATTCTATCCATATAAATTCTTAAGGCTTCATCATCTTCTCGATGGGAGAGGACATATTTTCTTAATTCGGGGCGAGACATTTGGCAAAAATCAGGTTGATGATTCATCTTCAAACTCCACATTTCCGTTAGTTAATATGATAAAGCTAAGAGTTTCACCTGCTAGTATATAAATTTCCTTGCGTTTTTCATCATAGCGAAATAGATGAATATCGGTGTAGAAATTAGACAGGGTTTAACACATTCTAAGGCAAGTAAGCATCTGTTCGGGGGTGGGTATCATTATTGATGGATTTTTCCTCCAATTTACCAGTTTATCCCTGTGAGAAGTATAGCATCCTACAGTCCTTGAGATTGAGTAGATGATGAGGACGAGGTTTTTGTAGTAGAATTAGGAATATTTTGACTATCCTCTCCAAAACTGGCTATCTCTGAAAAAGTAATAGGTGTATATCTGACGATTCAGCAAGAACCTATTGGTTTAGCAGTTACCAACCGAGTTGTTTTTTAGCATCTTCCCAAGTAATTCTTTGTCCTGATTGATCCTGTTGAATTGCTTCAGATAGGATTTCGGCAAACTCTTTGTCTTGTAAAATATCAAGAGTTTCTAACCAAGATTCAATTTGAGCGTAATTCAGGGCAACCATAATGGGTTGACCTTCTTTGGTAATAATAATAGGTTCGTCAGTCATTTGCTCAGACCATTCAACCAGCTTTTGTCCTGTTTCAGTAATGTTTAGATATTTAGTCATGTCAGCAATTAAAATTTATCAAAAAAATCGGGTTTAAAACCTCGCCTTTTAAGGCGAAAAGTTTTCGGTATTTCTGCAAATGCGAGACGCACCCGCTTAAGCACAACTACGAACTAGAATCCTGAATCTGTCCATCACCTTTTTCAATAATCTGGACGTTTTTGGCATGGATAGTATATTTAGATTCTGACTTGACTGGAGATTGATTAGATACTTTTTGACCATCCTCTGCAAGTTTAGTTTCTACTTTTTGAATCATAGCTGCAAATTCCGATTGGCGGTGTAAGTCGATATTGAGGGTATTCATATCTTTAAGAATGTTGGTTAGATTATCAATATTGTCCCTGATTTCATCATATAAGTTTAATGTCGCCATGATACTATTAGTGTTAACTAAATCAAGTTGTTTGTATTTTGCTTGTAGTTTTGCTTTTTCGTCTTCCCAATATTTCAGGTAGTCTATGCGCTCGAAGTCTTTATGAATTCTGGCATCTGGTAAAATAATCGGGAATATTCTTTTATAAAAGTCACCATTTCTGGCAATTTCCACTAATTCAAACATACAGTTTTCTGATTTTAAGTATCTATCGCTGATGACGGCGACGACACATTTCCCCTGTCCAATTTGCCGCATAAAGTTTTTGATGGAGTCTTTATAGGTGGTGTGGGTTTTATCCCGAATAATCTCAATTCCTTTAGCGGCAAAAGCTTGGACGAGTTGATTAGCCATTTCGTTGCTGTCTTCTTGCCAGTTGTAGGAGATGTAAACTTGTTGATTCATGGGTTGGGAGAGGGGGTGATAGTATTTAAGTTTGTTTTGAATTGTGTCTAGTGCTTTTCTAGCTTGAAAGAGAGTATCACCATCATTTAATGTGACAAAATCAGGATTTTTCAGGCATTTGATAAGTTCAGTCATCGCCGCTTCCGAGCCAATATTACCCAAAGCCTCGGCTGCCTTCCCACCAACAAACCTATCAGAGTCTTCTAAAGCCTTGAGTAATCCCGGAATCGCTGTTTCTGAGCTAATTTTACCTAAAGCCTCGGCTGCCTTCCAACGAAAATACACATCAGAGTGTTCTAAAGCCTTGAGTAACTCCGGAATGGCTGTTTCCGAGCCAATTTCACCCAAAGCGAAGGCTGCGTTCCAACGAACATACACATCAGAGTCTTTTAAAGCCTTGAGTAACCCCGCAATGGCTGTTTCTGAGCGAATTTTACCCAAAGCCACGACTGCGTTGCTACGAACATCTTTATCAGAATCTTTTAAAGCCTTGAGTAATCCCGGAATGGCTGTTTCTGAGCCAATTTTACCTAAAGCCTCGGCTGCCTTCCCACGAACAAACCTATCAGAGTCTTCTAAAGCCTTGAGTAATCCCGGAATCGCTGTTTCTGAGCTAATTTTACCTAAAGCCTCGGCTGCGTACATACGAACATCTTTATTAGAGTCTTCCAAAGCCTTGAGTAACCCCGGAATCGCTGTTTCTGAGCCAATTTTACCCAAAGCCTCGGCTGCCTTCCAACGAACATACACATCAGAGTGTTCTAAAGCCTTGAGTAATCCCGGAATGGCTGTTTCTGAGCTAATTTTACCTAAAGCCTCGGCTGCCTTCCCACGAACAAACCTATCAGAGTGTTCTAAAGCCTTGAGTAATCCCGGAATCGCTGTTTCTGAGCCAATATTACCCAAAGCCTCGGCTGCGTTCCAACGAACAAACCAATCAGAGTCTTCTAAAGCTTGGTTTAACTCATTAACAACTTCATTAGACTTTGTTAATCCCAATAACTCCACCTTAAACCGTTTCGGTACATCCAACCCAAGCACTAACCCCACTGTCTGCTTTTGAAACTTAAAGTTGACTTCTCCTGCTAACCTCGCTCCTAATTTTAAATCAATCGCTAAACCTAACTTAACCACCCGTTTTGCTTGGGTTTCATTATCCAATAACCCCAACAGCAACGCCATAGGTTCCGTCCATTTGAGATAATTCAAATAGTCCCACTGTAACTGCTCATCCCTGAGATGGGGTAACTTTTTCTTTAATTCCTCAGCCGTGTAATACTCTTGAATCAGTTGATGGCGAAAAGCAATTTTATCATTACCTTCTAGGTGAATTAGATGATATTTCAGTAAATCCTCTAACCACTGCTTACTGTAATATTCTGGGAATCCTTTATTTTTGATAAATTTGCTTAATTCTTCCTCTGCTTCTGTTCGGGAAATAGCCACCTGAATCTCAGTTTTTGACTCCCCTTGGGTCATTTTCCAAGCTAACACTTGCAGCAATTCTCGCCACCAATACCGGGATTCTTGGTAAGTAGGAACATCTGCTTTTAATTTCTTGTCATAAATTCCTGTAAAAATCTGGAAAACTAAGCCCAAATTAGCAGGAATTTTGTTCTGATTATTATCAAAAACTGAACAAAGCATCCACAAAAGCAGGGGGGTTTCTGCCAATTCCTTGAGACGATTTTCCAACTGTTTAAGCATTTCTTCGCCTTTTTCAGGCAAATAGGCCTTGACAAAATCCCGCATCTGTGGTTCAGTCAGGGGGAGCATTTCCAGCTTTTTTTCAATATCTAAGTCGTCGCTGCCTAAATCCCTTGTGGTGAAAATCATCGAAATTTCTGCATACTGCTGGCGAAAGTTTTTTAAATTCTGTCGCGCAGCTTCCGAGGGCAACTCATTGATACCATCAAATAATAATAATGGTCTAAAATTATGATTTTCTAACAGCCAACTTTCTAGGGTATTACTATCAATAATTAATTTATGGCGTTTCAGGAATTGTAAAATTAAATCAAGAATTGAGGTTTCATACAAGCGTAATTCGATGAGAATGGGAATTTGAATGATTTTAGCCTGATTTTGTTGATTTAGGCGCAAGCTTTGCGCCCCTACAGATTCTTCTAATAATAATCTGGCTAAAGCGGTCGATTTTCCTGAACCGGGACGACCTTTTAAAAGAACGTGATTAGCCGCATACTTGCGTAAACCATCTAAAACCGTGAATCTTTCGGTTTTTTCTGGTCTTTCTGGTCTTTCTTGTCGGTTTTGTGGTTCTTTTTCAATCGTCTGTACCCACAAATCCCTTAGCAAAGGTGCAGTTTTCGGCGGGCGTGTTTTTCCCTCTACGTCCGTGAGGGTGTAAAATGTCTCCCACTGGGCGCACTTTTCCGAGATTGATTTGAGATAGGGAGTCCAGTCAATCATTGATGCTGTCAAGTATTTAAATTACCTGTTGAGACGAGGAAAAAGGCAACCCCCCAACCCCTAGCAGGGGTAGGGTTGATTCATGAATCAACCCTACTATGAATCAACCCTACCTTGCTTATTTTTAATTGTAGGCTAAGAAGATTTGGTCATGACTTACAAGATAGAATCGGAGTTTCTGCATCCCTCTCTCCTGTCAGACAGGGAAAACCCCATCCGAATATAAACACTCACGCTGCTGTCGTACCTTGTTCCAAGCACTTTAGCGTATATCTGGCACGAGTTTTAAGAATTGTTAATTGATCTGTTTTTGCCAACAACTCATCTAACTCAGCTACTTCATCAGCGCAGAGTAAAGATTCTGCATTTCTCGTCACTAAATCATCTAAACGGGTTTGCTCTACGAGGGACAATTGACAACTTGCCAGCGCTTTTAATTCATCCACACTCAAACCAATCAAACAATCTTCATCGAGTCCTAATGAATTGGCAAATCGAGAATAGGTGTTCCAGTCTAATAAAACCCCAACTCGTTCCCCTTGCTCATTTGTTAAGTATTCTACTGGCTTGGACATATTAGAAACACTCACAATACAATATAATCCTATTTTAGTAATTAATTCCAGAAAATGCCATCGATCGCCGATAAGGTTATCTTATTTTTGTTTTCCTAATTGTTGGGGTTTCTAAAAAGTTGGTGCGTTACGGCAATATTTAGACCTTGATTTTTTCCCTAAAAACAATGGATGCCTAACGCACCCTACGTTTATTTTTGTTTTCCTAATTGTTGGGCCTTATAAAAAGTTTCTAAACTGTGACTATCCCCGACAAAACGCCAGTGCCAGGGTTCATAATTAATACCCTGGGGATTATTTTCAGGGAAAGATAACTCGAAACTATACTGGGCAGCGTTATTTTGCAACCAACGAAAAGCGGCAGTATTAGCAAAACTGCTACTTAAATTTGTGGCGGGAGCGTGACCATCGCCAATATCGATCGCATAACCGGTATGATGTTCGCTGTAACCCGGAGGTGCGCTCACTTCTGCTCGTTTGCGGGTTTGCTGATTGCGTTGTTTTTTAACTTCAAAAAAGAGCTTTTCTTGGGTTGCTTTCGATCGAAATGCGGAAATCGGCATTAAAATCACCCCCGACCTTCTCGCGTCACTCTGCATCTCGATAAAAGCCTTGGCTGCCGGTTTCCTTAAACGCATAGCACCATCCCCAGTAATAGGGGCTAATTCCGTCTCTGGAGCCTCTTGATAGGGTAAATGACCTAGAATGTTCTCAATGGGGCTAGGAGTGGCTTTAATGGGGGGGGATGGGTTAATAACCGGTTTTTCTACGGTAGCAGGGGGACGATTCAAGACTGCTATGGCAATTAGGCCGGTTCCCACCAGAGCAAGTAAACCGCTGGCGATCGCTATGAGACCATTAGGATTAGTAGTTTTTCTGTACTGGTTGTCCCGCAAAGCTTCGGGAATATCATCGATCGGTTTCACGGTTTACTTACCCTCCTGCACCATAATTACATTATTCCCCGGCCACTCCATCTTGACGAGCAGCGTGTTGAACGGCGGCGGCCACAGCCGTAACTACACGACTATCAAAAACCGAGGGAATAATATTCTCTCGATCAAGATTAGCAGGAGTGATCAGAGAAGCGATCGCTTTGGCCGCTTCCAGATACATATTATCGGTGATTGCCCTAGCGCGACAGTCCAGGGCCCCGCGAAATAATCCGGGGAAAGCGAGAACATTATTAATCTGATTGGGATAATCGCTGCGTCCGGTAGCCACCACGGCCACTAAATCATTGATTAATTCCGGTTGAATTTCGGGAATCGGATTAGCCATGGCAAACACGATCGCATCTTTAGCCATTCCCTTGACCATTTCGGGAGTCAATACCCCCGGTACACTCACCCCCAAGAAGACATCAGCGCCTTTAAGAGCATCCCCTAGCTTACCACTGGCAGCCACGGCCCAAGCTTGTTTTTCTGGGGTTAAATCGTCCCGTTTTTGGGAGAGGATACCAAGGGAATCACAGAGGATTATATTTGTAGCTCCTGCGGTTTTAAAGAGAGTAGCGATGGCGATTCCCGCTGCACCTGCACCATTAATGACGATTTTGACTGTATCAAGCGATTTTTTGACCAATTTGAGGGCATTAATCAGGGCAGCCAGGGAAACGATCGCTGTACCGTGTTGATCATCGTGGAAAACGGGAATATTTAATTCCGCTCGCAGACGTTTCTCGATTTCAAAACAGCGTGGCGCGCCGATATCCTCTAGGTTAATGCCACCAAAAACCGGAGCGATTCTTTTGACGGTTTCGATGATTTCTTCGGGGTCTTGGGTGGCTAAACAGATGGGAAAAGCGTCAATTCCGGCGAATTCCTTGAATAACATTGCCTTCCCTTCCATTACTGGTAGGGCAGCCTCCGGCCCGAGATTTCCTAATCCTAATACCGCGCTACCATCGGTCACTACAGCGACGGTGTTGCCCTTGATGGTCAATGAGTACACTTGTTCGGGGTCGTGGGCGATAGCGGTGCAGATGCGACCAACTCCGGGGGTGTAGGCCATGGCCAGGTCATCTTGGGAGGTGAGGGGAATACGACTCTCAATGGAGATTTTACCCCGACGATGGAGATCGAAGGTGCGATCGGAAACTTTCAGGAGTTTAACATCCGGTAGAGCTTTAACCGCGGCGATAATCTGTTCCGCTTGGTCGGTACTAGCGGCATCAACCATCACCTCGCGGGTGCTAATCTTTAAATTGCGTTCGATCAGAGAAATTTGCCCTAAATTACCCCCGACATCGGCGATCGCATTGAGGACAGAAGCGAAGGTTCCCGCTTGATTGGGGATTTCTATCTTGAGACTTAAACTATAGCTAGGATTGGGCGTTAAATGAACCATGCTGAAGGCTTCCAATACTGATAAATATTGATTATCTTCTATCTGTGAAGGACTTTGGTATCTAATCGCGCAGTTTCTTTAGCTATTAGGGTTTCTCTGGGCCTAACACCAGGGGAGCGGGGTGTGGGGTGTGGGGTGTGGGGTGTGGGGAGAAGGTAGGAAGGCTGCATCTCACATTTGCAAAAATACCGACAATCAGCAATTATCAGTCACTCTCAAATGCGTACAAATGTATTAGTAACTGCCTGTAAGCAGCCCACCGAAAAGCTAATGCGCTCCGGGGTTTGGGGGGTTCTACCCCCCAAAAGCCTGGATTGAGTAATAAAATCGGAAGTAAAGCCCAATTTTAAAAGAGAGTTTTCCCTTAAAAATCCCAACTTAGTAGATTGACAAAAATGAGATGCACCCTAAATATTCCACATTTGTTGATAAGCAGTTTCTAAATCTCTGGTAAATTGTTTGGCATTCCAGAGGGGAGATGTATGACGAGATTGACGTAATTGATAACGGACTTCTTCCCTCAAATTTTTATCCAATCCTAACTTAATTCCCCACTGCACATATTCCTCATCACTCCAAGCTATACCCTGACTAATGCCAGCATTTTTCATAAAAGTATAGCTATTGCGGGCCGCAAATTGTTCACCAACCCTAGTGACTAAAGGAATCCCCATCCAGAGGGTTTCTAAGGTTGTGGTAGCACCATTATAGGGATAGGTATCGAGAACTATATCAGCAATTCCTAGATTAGCGCGATGGGTTTCCTCATTGAAATCATTGGGCAAAAATCTTAATCTATCTTGACTAATTCCCAATTCGTCGGCACTTTTGAGAAATAATTCTCGAATGGTTTCTTGGTCGGCAAAACCTTTGATTAAAAGATAGCTATTAGGAACCTGTTGGAGAATCTGCAATTGCAGATAAATCATGTTTAAGGTGCGTTTTAATCCCGATTGCACGGTCAGATAAATAATAGCATCATCGGGAATATTTAAATCAGTTCTTCTCCTAGTAGGAACACCCACTTCAAAACCATCTACAGATAAATAAGAGTTAGGAAGTCGGATGATTTGTTCTGAATATATTTCTTGAACATTTTCGGGTAAAACGTAGTTATCGGCGATAAAATAATCAATCGCAGGGATTCCCGACGCATCTAATCCTAACCAAGTTACCTGTATCGGTGCTGGTTTTAAGGCCATTACTAGATAAGTGGTATTATTGGTTAAGCTATCAAGATCCACTAAAATATCTAATTTGTCTTGACGAATTTGGGCAGTTATTTGTTCAATTTTTGCTGGCAAGTTATAGCTATAATCTGAGTTATTTTTAAACCATTTTTCAGTAATTTCGTCCGCTGCTTGGTTGACAAAATAGGTGTAAATTTCAAATTTATCTCGATTATGATAGTGAAATAACCAGCGACTTAACCAACCCACAGAATGGCGACGGAGAGTATAGGCAATATAACCAATTTTTATTTTTCTTGCTGGAGATTTTGGAGAATAAACAGGAGCAATATAGTTATAGCGTGTTCTTACATCTGCTTGAAAAATTTCCGCTAGTTTACTTTGTAAATAGCGATTAATTTTCGGATTATCTTGATAGTAGGGAAGACAGCTACTAACTCCTAAAATAGAGTCGATAATAAAGGGACGTGCATTAAATTGTTCGGCATTAATTTGTCGCTCGATTAGTTGTGTTAATTCATCGATAAATTTAGGTAAATTTCCCCAGTCTCCCTTAGCTTGTAAAATACCAATTACCAGAGAAATTCCGAACAGCTTTTCAGTAGTTGTCTGGCAATTTTTATAAAAATTATCGGCAATTTCTAGAGCTTTTTTATAGTCAACAGTGGTGGTTTTGTAAAGATTAAACAAACTATTTTGTAGGTATAAATTATCTGGTAGAAAGCGCAAACAAAGTTCTACTAAATTAATGGCAAATCCACTTTGCTTTTGTTGATAACCATAATTTACAATTGCTGAGATAACTTTGGCCGCAATTATTTCTGGATTATTGATATGTAAGGCTGCTAATTCTAAAAAGTAGATGGTATCAGTACAGGGGTAGATTAAAACTTTTTCCGTCACTCGCAGCAGTAAATCAAGATTAATTGCTGCTGTAGCTGTATTCTCTAACAGTTCAAATACACACCAATCATTGCACTTTTCCATAGCAAATGTTTGGAATTGTATTTCTAATTCCATCAGATGCAGGAGATTATTTAAAAAACTAGGATTAAGATTTTGTAGCTGCCATCGAATTAGATAACTTGTCTCTAGTCTTTGGGAATTTTCTTGTCTGGTTGCCTCTGCATCTAAGATTTGAGTTAAAGTTTCTATCCACCCCGATAATTCTGATTCGGCTGCTTGACTCAACACCAGTAACCAAGTAGCTTGTGCGTCTTCTTCTCTATCTTGTAAAAGATAGGCTAATCCTAGATAAAAATAATCCTCAATTACCAGAGAATTGTTTTCAATTAATTGTTCATAAAACTGCACCACCAGTTGATAATTGTTGTCGTTTAAATGGGTTTGTATGTCTTGATGCCATTGCATAGTTTTTATCCGCTAAGATTGACAATAAATATTCCACATTTGCCGATAAGCAGTTTCTAAATCTCTGGTAAATTGTTTGGCATTCCAGAGGGGAGATGTATGACGAGACTTTCGGAGTTTCCAACGGACTTCTTCTCTTAAATTTTTATCCAATCCTAACTTAATTCCCCACTGCACATATTCCTCATCACTCCAAGATATACCCTCAGTTATTCCCGCATTCATCATTAAAGTATAACCGTTGCGTGATGACCATTGTTGCCCCACCTTAACCACCAGAGGAATTCCCATCCAGAGGGTTTCTAAGGTGGTTGTACCACCATTAAAGGGATAGGTGTCCAAAACCACATCAGCGATGGCTAAATTTGCCCTGTAGGTTTCCGTCTGATAGAGAGGAAGCATCTTAATTCGATTAGTTTCTACCCCAACTTCTGCGGCAATTTGACAGAATAAATCTAGGAGAGAATTATCATCAGCAACTCCTTGAATCAGGAAATAACTATTAGCTACGGATTTGAGGATTTGCATTTGTAAGCGAATCATCGCAGGATTCCGCTTAATTGCTGTTTGAGAACTTAGATAAATAACCGCATCGTTATTAATATCTAAATCTTCTCTTCGCAGGGTAGGAACGGCTATTTCAAAACCATCCACAGCGACAAAAGCATCAGGTAAACGCCAGATTTTTTCTTGATAATATTCTTGGGCATTTTCTGGTAGTACATAAGGATCCGCTAAAAGATAATCTACTGCGGGTAAACCGGAACCATCAAAACCTAACCAGTTAACTTGAATAGGAGCAGGTTTTAAGGCAATAACTTGGACAACCATTGGTCCGGTACCACTATCTAAATCCACAAGAATATCGATGTTATCTTCTTTGATTTTGCGGTAGGTTGCTAGGGAATCAGCAGTAGCATGATAGATTTTATCTGCGGGATTAGAAAACCATTTTTTAGTTATTTCATCCACGGGTTGACTCACCATATAAAGGTGAATATCAAACTGCTCACGATTGTGATAATTGATAGTCCAACGACTCAATAAACCGACGGGATGACGTTTTAAGGTTTGGGACATGTAACCAATTTTCAGTTTTTTATCGGGATTATATTCTCTGGATTTGTCAAAACCTTCCTCCTGAAAACCCAGCATTTCTTTGTAGGTTTCTTGGAAAAAAATACTAATCTGATTTAAAAGCGGTCGATTCTCTTTCGGGTTATCTTCATAGTAAGAAATCGGGTTCATAACTGTTAGTAAAGCTTCCCGAACTAAGGGATGTATATCTTGGGGCTTTTTTTCTATAAATTTTTTAATTAAGTGTTTATACTCTTGACAAATACTAGAAATGTCATTCCATTTTGAGGCTCGTAAAGAACCATTAAAGAGAAGAGATTGACTAAACATTTTTAAATCAATTGTTTGACTTTTGTCTTTCAACTTATTGACTAAATTGATGGCTTTTTCATAGTCAGGTAAAGAGATATAAAACCAAAATAAATTAACTTCTAAGTACAAATTTTCGGGATAAAGGGGAAGAAAAGCTTCCGCTAAGTCAACGGAATAAATAGGTTGATATTTCTCAAAAGCAAAGCGTCGGGTAACAGTGATGACGTGATTAAGTAATTCTAGAGAATTGTCAAGATAGGGTAAACTTAACCGAACTAATTCTATGGTATATTCATGAGCATAAGGTATGACGGCAATTACTACCCGTTCCAATAATTGAGAGTTAACTGAACCCTGAGTAATTAATTCTAGTATTTGCCATTCTTGCAGTTGTTGAGGATGAAATCTATTTAATTTAATTTCAACGAGAGTTAAATGCAGTAAATTATCGAGATAACTGGGATTAATTTCCTGTAGATGTTTACGAATTAACCAAGTGATTTCTAGATTTTCTAACTCTAATTGTCGGTTAGCTTCGGCTGCTAAAATATTGCTTAATTCTAGCAGCCATGAATCAGTTTCCTGTTCTTCTCCTTGAGTGAAAACAAATAACCAAGTAGCTTGTGCTTCTTCTTCTTTTGCCTGCAAAAGATAGGATAATCCTAAATACCAATAATAACTAATTTCTAGGGGTTCTCTTTCTATCAGTTCTTCGTAAAACTGACTAACAATATCGTATTGATTGTTTTCTAAAGCGGTTTTAACTTCATTTTGCCAAGACATGATTTAATTCTCTCCTTAATTAACTTTCACAATAGATTTGCCACATTTGACGATAGGAGCTTTCCACATCTTTAGTAAACTGACGTGCATTCCAAATCTGTGCTGTTTGACGAGAAGCTTGCAATTGCATGGCTATTTTTTTTCTTAATTCCTCATCCATTCCTAATTTTATTCCCCAATCGATATACTCCTCATCACTCCAAGCAATACCCTCGCTAATTCCCGCATAAGTCATAAAAGTATAACTGTTACGACTGGCCCATTGTTGACCAACTTTTGTCACTACAGGAATACCCATCCAAAGAGTTTCTAGAGTAGTGGTTGCACCACTGTAGGGATAGGTATCGAGTACCACATCGGCAATTTGGAGATTAGCGCGATGAATTTCCTCCGTAGCAACTCCTGAGAGAAAGCGCAATCTATTTTCATCGATTCCTTCCTCTTTAGCAATGCTGATAAATAAATCTTTGATTAGCTTTTCACTTCCCGCACCTTTGATTAATAAATAACTGTTAGGTACTGCTTTAATAATCTGCATTTGTAAGCGAATTGTGGCAGGATTTCTTTTTAATCCCACTTGCAAAGTTAAATAAGTAACTGCCTCTGCTGGTATGTTTAAATCCTCTCGGGTTAGAGTTGGTGTCCCGATTTCAAATCCATCCACGGCAAGATAACAATTAGGTAAGCGCCAAAGCTTCTCTTGATAAAACTCCTGAGCATTTTTTTCTAAAACTAAATTATCTACAAGGAAGTAATCAATAGCAGGTATTCCCGTGGCATCTAATCCTAACCATGTTATTTGAATCGGTGCAGGTTTAATTGCCATAACTCCACAGGTGGTATCCTTAGTTATACTATCTAAATCTACTAAAATATCGATGTTATCTTGATTAATTTGTTCAGCAATAATTTGGGGATTTGCTGGTAAATTATCATACTTATCCACCTTATTTTTAAACCATTGTTCCGTAATATCGTCCTCGACTTGATTGACTAGGTAGAGATGAATATTAAAGTTATCTCGTTGATGATAATGAATTAACCAGCGACTTAAAAACCCGACGGAATGTCGCCGTAAAGTATGGGCAATATAGCCAATGTTTAGTTTTTTATTGACATCTTTAGGTTTCTGAGACTCGATAGTAACTTGATTAAATCTTTTTCTAACTGCCTCTTGAAATAGTTTAGCTAACTGATTAGTTAACCAGCGATTGCCTACTAAGTCATCTTTTAAATAAGCTAAGGGAGAAGTAATAGAAATAACCTCAGCTTGATTTCTCATGGGACATTGACACCGTTCTAAATTATTTTGAATTGCTTGATAATATTCCTGAGCTTTATTGCCAATATTTAACCAATTACCTGCTAAAAGTTCCGTATAGAGCAGCAGATAAATACTATCCAGTTTTGATACTTTATCATTGGATAAATTCCTGATTTTATTGGCAGTTTCCAAGGCCAACTCAAAGTTACCAGTCTCGATATAGTATTGATGAATTTTATGCAAAAGTAGTAAGCGATCGGGTATAATATCTAGGCAGCTAAGAGTCAAAATAACAGCATTAGTTTTATCGGTATAATAAATTTTTTCAATATGTTGTTCGATAATTTCCAATATTGCCGATTGTTGTGACTCTATTTTTAAAAGGGTTATGATAATGTCCAGAACTTCTTGCGCTGGCCAATCTAGAAGTCTATAGATTGTGTTTAGGAGTAAATTTATATCGAAAGTTGTTAACTTGTCCGAACTAATTAAATCAACTATTTGCCAATCTTTAAGTTTTTGGGGATAAAAATATTCTAGCTTAATTTCTAACAGGACTAGATATAATAAATTTTCTAGTTTATCTGGATTTATCTGGTAGATATGCTGACGAATTACCCAGCTTAATTGCCAATTTTTTAGCTTAACTTGTCTTCGCGCTTCCCCATCCAAAATATTGACTAAATCTGCTGTCCACAGCATCACCTCCTGTTCATCCCCTTGACTGAGGACGAATAACCATGTGGTTTGCGCTTCTTCTTCCCTAGCTTCCAAAAGATAGGCTAATCCTAAATACCAATAATGACTAATTTCTAGGGGTTCTTTTTCTATCAGTTCTTCGTAAAACTGACTAACAATATCGTATTGATTGTTTTCTAAAGCGGTTTTTACTTCATTTTGCCAAGACATGGTTTAATTCTCCCTAATTAACTTTCACAATAGATTTGCCACATTTGACGATAGGCAATTTCTACATTTTTAGTAAACTGACGTGCATTCCAAATCGGGGAAGTTTGTCTAGATTCATCTAATTTAGCGATAACTTTGCGTCTCAGGTTTTCATCCTTACCTAACTTAATCCCCCAGTCGATATACTCCTCATCACTCCAAGCAATACCCTCACTAATTCCCACATTAACCATTAAAGTATAACTATTTCTCGATGACCATTGTTGACCAACTTTTGTAACCAAAGGTATCCCCATCCACAGCACATCTAAAGTCGTCATTCCTCCCGTAAAAGGATAGGTATCTAAAACCACATCAGCTATTCTTAAATTTGCTCGATAAATTCCTGTGGGATAGAGGGGTAAGATTTTTAATCTCTCATAATTAATTCCTTCTTCCTCGGCAACTTTGAAAAATAATTTTTCCACTGATTTAGCATCACTTAACCCTTGAATACTCAAATAACTATTAGGAACTGCCTTTAAAATTTGTAGCTGAAGTCGAATAGTTTCAGGGTTACGTTTAACCCCCGTTTGTACGGTTAAGTAATTAATTGCATCCTCTGGAATCCCTAAATCATCTCTTCGGAGAGAGGGGTAAGCAACCTCGACACCATCCAGACAAATATAGGAATTAGGTAAGCGCCAAATTTTTTCTCGGTAATATTCCTGTGCATCTGCTGGTAAAACGTAATTATCAGCAAGATAGTAATCAATTGCAGGAATTCCTGACGCATCAAAACCTAACCAAGTCACTTGTATTGGTGCAGGTTTTAGTGCCATGACTTGACAGGTAGTATTATTAGTGATGCTGTCTAAATCTACCAAAATATCAATGTTATCTTGACTAATTTTTTCAGCAATTAGCAGCGGGTTATCAGGTAAATTATAGCAAGCATTTACCTGATTTCTAAAATCATTTTTAGTGATAAAATCTTCTTGTTGAGATACTAGGTATAAGGAGATATGAAATTCATTATAGTCATGATACTTCATTAACCATCTAGAGATTAATCCGATAGAATGATTATATAAAGTATGGGCAATATAGCCAATTTTAAGAACTTTATTGGCATCTTTAATAGTCGATTTTTGCAGAGAATGACAGTTAGAATTATTGCGAACATATTCCTGAAAAAGTTGACCAACACAATTACTAATATAACGATTTTTTCTTGGGTTATCTTCTAGGTAAGCTAGAGGGGATAAAATTGTTAGGGATGGTTTATTCAATAATCTGGGACATTCTCGATTAGCGATACTTTTTTGCAAGGATTCTGCATATTCTTCAATATCTGCCTTAATATCGACCCAATTACCACTAAATAATTTGACATAAAGAGCAATATAATCAGCTACAGCTTGAGAAGGCAACCCTTGACAACTTGTTTTTAATTGATTAGCTACTTGCATAGCAGCGGCAAAATCTCGATTATCAAAATAACATTGATAAAGTTCAGCTAACAGATAAATTTGCTCTGGTTCCACTGCTAAACAAGTATTAATAATATCAATAGCCAATGGTTTATTATTCATGGCTAGAGAAGGTACTTTAGCTTCTACTACTTTGATGAAAGTTTGTCGCTGACAGTTAGATTGAAATATTGCCTCTAAGTAAGGGACAATTTCTGGTATCTGATAATCGAGAAATTTTTCTAAAACTTCTGCTAATAAACTTAACTCCAGACTCTGGAAATTATTTGTTTTTAACACATCGACAAATAACCAAGTTTTTAACTGCTCTTTTTCAAAATAATTCAAATTAATTGCTAATAAAATAAACCGCAGTAAATTATCAATATTATCGGGACTAATCTCGCGAATATGTCCTCGAATTAACCAACTGGTTTCTAAATTGCCTAACTCTAATTGTCTTCGCGCTTCCCCATCCAAAATATTGACTAAATCTGCTGTCCACGCAGTCATTTCCTGTTCATCCCCTTGACTGAGGACGAATAACCAAGTAGTTTGTGCTTCTTCTTCCCTAGCTTCCAAAAGATAGGCTAATCCTAAATACCAATAATGACTAATTTCTAAGGGTTCTTTCTCCGTAATTTCCTCATAAAACTGGCTAACTTGCCAGAAATCCCCTTGGATAACTGCCGGTTCAACTTGGGAATGCCAAGACATAAGTATTTATCGTTAAGTGTCTCTACTAGCGTACCCAAATAGAAGCAAAATTTTTCTATATAAGTAAAATTTATCAGTCGCTCAGGGGTTGGGTTTTGGGGTGGTCACTGCGTGCGTGTTGCGGGGGGTTTTGGGATTTTAGTTGAAATTCCCCATTCCCTCACCTCTCCATTCCCCACCTGTCACTCTCCACCCAGTTTCAATGCGTCCTAGCTTACCATCAATGTCAGCCAAGAGTCAGTTTTTTGAAAGATTTTCTAAATAAACCAATAAATCGGCCATAGCTTGATAATCGGGCTGAAATTTGGGCATTGGTGGGGTTTTACCGCTAATTACCTGTTCAATCAGACTAATTCTCGATTTGCGATGGGAAACGTCCTCTAAACTCGGTCCGACGATGCCATCAGCAAACTGGCCGTGACAAGCAGCACAGTTAATCTGAAAGATTTCGTAACCGCGACTGACATTACCTTGTAGGGATAACACCTCTTTAATGTAGGGATCCGACATCTTAGCCAGATGAAAAGTGATTAAAAAGGTGCTAATCAGGAACAAAACCACGATTATAACCATTAAGAATCGATAAAGCCCGAATTTTGGTTTAACTAACTGACTATTCACGCAAGCTGCCGAAGGAAAGATGAGTTTCTCTTTACATTTTGCAACTTTTTGCCCCAAAATTCCACCGCCGCTGCTAGAGATAGGCAAATGGAGAATAATATAAGACAAAAGTGCATCTTTTTCTAACCCTCTAGCAATGAACCTATTAACCAGACTGGAAGATTGGCCCTATATTATCTTACCTATCACCATCATCCTCAGTTTCCTGCTGTTGGGATGGCTCGTAGAAAAGCGCGTTGTCAGTCAACTTTTATCAATTGCCAGAGAAAAAAACCTGCGTTTCTCGGAAGGGGTTTTACGTTCCCTTCGTGGATTAAGCATACTTTGGTTCGGACTTTTGGGTTTAAATATTGCCCTCTCCCTTCCTAATCTTCCCCTCTTTCCCTCCCTCATTCTCCTGAGCAAAACATTTCTGCTAGTGGCTTTTTTAGCTTCGGCTACTTGGGTTGTTGCTCAATTATCCGTGGAAATATTACGAGTTTATACCACGGGAGATGATGGCATTTCTTCCCTAACTTCCCTATTTGAATTTCTCGCCAAAGTTCTGATTTTTAGCTGCGGTTTTTTGCTGATTTTAAGCTCGATTGGCATTTCTATAACTCCCCTGCTTACTGCCTTGGGTATTGGGGGTGTTTCCCTCGGTTTAGCTCTCCAAAATACCCTAGCTAATTTAATGTCGGGGATTAATATTATCACTTCTAAAAAAGTTAGACCGGGAGATTATATTGAACTGAGAACGGGAGAAGCTGGTTATGTGCGAGATGTGGATTTAAGATGCACAGTCATCGAAGAAATTACCAATAATCTTTTGGTTATTCCCAATGCTCAGATCATTTCTTCTAGTTTCCGTAACTATAGTTTACCAGATCACTCCCTACTGATTCCCGTGGAAGTGGGCATTAGTTACGATAGTGACTTAGAAAAAGTCGAAAAAGTTACCCTAGAAGTTATGCAAGAAATCGCTCAGTTATTGCAACCTCACCTCGGTAACTATAAACCCTTGATTCTTTATGGTAAACTCGATTACTATAGCATTGTGCTAACAGTTTATCTCAAGGTGGTAGAAGAAGAATTTTTTCAACATCTCACCATTAAACACGAATTTATTAAACTCCTACACCGACGCTATCAGCAAGAAGGAATTAAACTTCCCTATCCAATTCTTTTTCCCTATCCCCCCAGTAATCCCCCTAGTTAACCTCAATTTGCTATCGCAACAAACAATTGAAATGCGCGGACAAATTACAATTGATAATTCTCCTCAAAAAACTTACGAGTCATCGGTTGGACAACTTCAATACCGTGGCCTTCTCCTAATAATTCTAGGGGTTTTCCTTCCACTTGAATCCAGACTTTGGCATTGGGATCCTCGGTAGTAGTAGTATAGATGATTTGTGCCAAACGACCGATTAACATATCAGGACCATCATCATTGCCAAACTCGCGCGAGAGATTAATCTTAATTCCCGTTTTATCTACTTTTAAATCCAGTAATTTAGTCCCGGGGGGAATAGTAGTCATGTCCTGAGGATTACTTGGACCAGCTAATAGAATCTTCAATACTGCTGTTAACTCTCGGTCGTCGCTATCCGCTTTTTGAACGGTAATTTCTTGGGTGACTAATTGATTACCCGTATCGGTCACTTTTAA
This sequence comes from Microcystis sp. M179S2, assembly GCF_020245805.1. Classification (NCBI taxonomy): domain Bacteria; kingdom Bacillati; phylum Cyanobacteriota; class Cyanophyceae; order Chroococcales; family Microcystaceae; genus Microcystis; species Microcystis sp. M179S2. Next base: position 37,103 of record NZ_JADBUE010000108.1, read on the forward strand.
CCAATAAACCTGTCGAGTTTCCCTAACAGGAATAGCTGCAGGAGTTGCTGTCGGACTTGTCTTCACTGGACCAGGAGAAAGCGGTTCAACAATTGGTGATTGACTTATCGGCACCGGACTGGGAGATTCAATCGGGTTTTCACTGGTTTTCTGGGAGGAAGATAGGTGATGGACGGCAAACCAAGCAGTGGCCCCACCAGCAGTAAATAAAGCGAGGCCGATACCAATTATCCAAGGCAAAGAGATTTTATCACTAGAGCGAGAACTAGGCATAATTCAGTTATCAGTTATCAGTTATCAGTTATCAGTTTTAAGTTATCAGTTATCAGTTTTAAGTTTTAAGTTTTAAGTGAGCAGTTATCAGTTTTAAGTGAGCAGTCGAACGCTTTTATTCTCGCCATCTCCCCACTTCCCCACTTCCCCACCACCCCACTTCATAATTGATAATTCATAATTCCCACTTCCGATCTCCTGTTTTCCGACCGTTAAATTTAATTGGGGTTCCCCGATCGAGGTTCAATGCTGCCAAAGGCGGCTATACTCAGCTTATCATCGTCGATCTGCAATTGGAGAAGGCGGGCGATAATTCCTTGTTTCTCGAAGTTTTTTAAATCTAACTGGGTGGATATACCCTCGGCAAACCCCTTGAGAAGGCGCGAGGAGATGCGACGACCATTAAGAGTGGCTGTGGGGTCAATAAGCTCGATTTTTCGCCCCTGCACTAGCTTAAATCCCACTTCTAGGCTCAGATCGAGACTGGCTGCGGGACCGTCCGGCCCTTGGGTCTCTAGCTGCAGGCTGAGGGCGACTCGATTATTATTAAGAAAATTAAAATTTGCTTGACTAAGTTGATATTTTGTGCTATGCGATTCTTCCCTAGATGGAATCAGATTATTAATCAGGGTCTGAATTTGTTCTTTGACCGCTGCTGATTGTAAAGCTTGATTAACATTAGTTTCCGTGAGGACAAGATGCAATGCTCCCGCAGCCGTTCGGCGCAAGGCGGCGGCTAAACTGCTGTTTTTTTGCTGTAATTGCCGCAAATCGAGGCTAATTGGCTCAGTTTCTAGCTCGATCTTCTCAATGCGAACATCAGCAAGGGGATAAATTCCCCGTGCGGAAATGCGAACTCGAGCGATTTTGCCTTGCAGAGCCTGATAATTGGGAGTATTATCGACCCTGACGGCTAATTGTTCCACTTTTTGGACTTGGGAGCGAAGGGTATGGGCTAAAACCGTATCGATAATTGCCCCTGCGGGAGTTAACAGGGTCAAAACACCAGCGAGAGTGATTGTTAGCCATTCCATCGCTCAATTACACCCATCCAGCTAAATTTTGCCAAGCATTAGTCAAAAGCTGACTTAACCAACGTCGTTGCACTTGATCTAAAATCGGGTCTTCTGCGAGAATTTCTTCAGTCAGATCATCGAGAGATTGACCCTGAGCGCGGGCCATTCTAATAATTCCCGCAATCACGGCAGCGATCATCTCCTCATCGACGGGACGCTGTCGGAGGGCGGCAATTTCTTCGGGGGTGGTCGGGATGGGATAATTCATAATCAGATGGGGTAGGCTGTGTATTAATCTGGGTATGTAAAGTTTTTTAAACTTTTTTCAGAAAACTTTTTGTGTAGTCTAGCGTAATCAGACGATTTTTGGGTGTAATAGCTAAATCAAGATGAGAGAAATACTTTACAGAGAAATTCCGACTCCCGACTCGATCGCCGTTTGTCAGTGGTTACAATCCGATTGGCAACCCGCAAGCGGTGTCAAGACAAATACACCTAACGGGGTGAGATTGCGCTTATCGGAGGCGATCGAATTGTCGATCTTTGTCTGGACGCTGCAACGGACTACTTATTTAAAAGTTTTCCGCTGGGGTGAGCAATCGCATGATCAAGAAACATCCCTGACTCGGCAGCTCGATCGAGCTTTACAAAAGCGTTTTCCGCCGCAGCATAACACGATACCAAATATCGATCAAAAAAATCACTCAATTTTTACAGATTTAGAAGCGGACTATCCCCTAACGGTTCACTACTTCCGCAAAATGCCGCAAGGGGAGGCAGATTTAGAACGTTTGTATTGGTGGGAAAAACGTTGGCGCGACAGTGCCAAAAATCCCCAACAACCGCAGCCGGTAATTTTCTCTAGCAGTGAGGAAAATGATCATCCCATCACCTACGACTTAATTTATATTGGTGGTGCCTTGGGGGCAATTCATGCGGCACAGATGGCCAAATTAGGTTATCGAGTCCTCTTAGTAGAAAGACTGCCTTTCGGACGGATGAATCGGGAATGGAATATCTCTCGATCGGAGTTTCAAAGTTTAATTAATTTAGGCCTATTTACCGCCGAAGAATTCGAGGAATTAATCTTCCAAGAATACATCGATGGCTTTAATAAGTTTTTTGATGGCAATAATCCCCCCCATTTGAAGGCGGAGATTCTCCATACTCCCACGGTTTTAAATATCGCCATTAATTCCGATAAATTGCTGCAATCCTGCGCTAAAAAAATACAGGATCATGGCGGTAAAATTCTCGATCAAACCGAATTTATTAAGGCTGATATTACTGCTAATAGTGTTACTGTCACCCTTAATCATGGTGGAGAAATTCAACAGATAAAAGGCCGTTTATTGATTGATGCCATGGGTTCCGCCTCTGCCATTGCTTGGCAATTAAACGGAGTGCGTGCCTTTGATAGTGTCTGTCCGACGGTGGGGGCAGTAGTAGAAGGATTCGAGCCGGTGGTGTGGGATTCTCACTATGGTGATGTCTTAAATTCCCATGGCGATATTTCTAGAGGTAGGCAATTAATTTGGGAATTATTTCCGGGGGAAGGAAAAGAATTAACCTTTTATCTATTTCACTATCATCAAGTCCATCCAGATAACCCCGGTTCTCTGTTGGAAATGTACGAAGATTTCTTTACTATTTTGCCCGAATATCGACAGTGTGACCCAGAAAAATTAACTTGGAAAAAACCCACCTTTGGTTATATACCGGGGCATTTTAGCACAGGAAAAAAAGATCGAATTGTCTCCTTTGATCGCATTTTAGCCATCGGTGATGCCGCCTCCCTGCAATCACCGTTAATCTTTACTGGATTCGGTTCTTTGGTGCGTAATTTAGAGCGCTTAACCCATCTTTTGGATACGGCCTTAAAACACGATTTACTAACAGCTAAAGACCTAGAAAACGTGCGGGCCTATCAAAGTAATGTGGCGGTAACTTGGTTATTTTCTAAAGGAATGATGGTTCCCACGGGAAAAACCTTACCCCCCCAAAGAATTAACGCCATGTTAAACACATTTTTCGGTTTATTGGCCGACGAACCGCCGGAGGTTTCCGAAACTTTTATTAAGGATAAAACCGATTGGTTGACCTTTAGCCGTTTAGCAATTAAAGCGGCCAGAAAAAACCCCGCTTTACTGTTATGGATAGCAGAAATGGCCGGCAGTCAGGATTTAATTCGCTGGTTGGGTTCCTATCTCGATTTTAGCCTTGATGGAGTCAAAAATCTGCTTTTCGGTTCCTGGTTTTCCCAATGGTTAAAAAACTCCCAAAGCTGGCTAGAAAAAGACAATCCTCGCCTATGGTTAAAGTTATTGAGTTTTAATTATGGCCTAAGAAATTAATTAGAGTTTGCTGAAAAAGTAGGGGCGAAGCATTCGGGCATAACCTATCGCTGAAACCGTAGATTTCCTATCCGAAATGCTTCGCCCCGAAGATGCAAGGTTTTGAACCACGATTCTCTCAAAATCTTGCACCTGTGGGAGCGAAACAGGCATCTAAAACCCTTACCTCGTCTATATTTCACATTTATTCAGCCAACCCTAAGTAGGAGACTCCCAGACAGCTATCGGGGATCAGATTTGAGTTTTTACACTAAATCCAGTTATTAAAGACTGATTATTTATTTCCACTTTTGCCTTTTGCAGGAGTGCATGAGTGCCTGTCTTCATAAGTAGCCTATACTCAACGGATTTAGAACGTAGGTTGGGTTGAAGCATGAAACCCAGCGCCCGCATG